>NZ_CP135180.1:600000-902863 GCF_033969665.2 Borreliella sinica
TAGCTTCAACGGGGTTAACAGCGCAAAGGTTGAGGATTGATGTTATTTCTAATAACATCGCGAATGTTTCTACTTCTAGAACTCCTGATGGCGGGCCTTATAGAAGGCAAAGGATTGTTTTTGCTCCAAGAGTTAATAATCCTTATTGGAAAGGCCCCTTTATTCCAGATTATCTTAATAATGGCGTTGGGCAAGGAGTTAGAGTTGCCAGTATTGAAAAAGATAAGTCTCCATTAAAGTTAAAATATGATCCGACTCATCCCGATTCAATAAGTTTTGGGGATAAAAAAGGTTATGTGGAGCTTCCTAATGTTAATTTAGTTGAAGAGATGGTAGATATGATTTCAGCTTCTCGTGCTTACGAGGCAAATTCTACTGTTATTAATAGTAGTAAGTCTATGTTTAGAAGTGCATTAGCCATACTTCAAAACTAAAGGAGAGATCATTGGTTAGAATAGATGCTTTTTTTACAGAGAATAATATTAATTTAGTTAAAAAAAATCCTTTGCATTTTGATGTGAATCTTGTTAATTCTAAAAGCAGTTCCAAAAATAATGATATTAAAACATTTAAGGATGTTTTAATAAATAGTATTACTGATGTCAACAAAAGCCAATTAAATGTTTCTAAAGTCATGGAACAAGCTGTTATTAAACCCGGTAGCATTGATGTTCATGATTTTGTAATAGCTATGTCTAAAGCTAATATGAATTTAAGCATTTTAAAGGCTGTTGTTGAGAGGGGTATGAAGGCCTATCAAGATATAATCAATATTCGTTAGGGGAGCTATAAGGTTTTGAGCAATTTTTTTACTAATTTTTTTGTTTCAGCAAAAAAAATTTTCAAAAAAGCTAGTGTGGTTCAGAAAATAGCCTTGGGATTGATTATTTTTTTTGTGATTCTTGCGTTTGTTTTTTTGATAGGGCTTTCTACTAAAAGTCAAAGTATTGCTCTTTTTGGAGTTGAGATTAAAGATCAATATCTCTTAGATAGAATATCCCAAAGACTTGATAGAGAGAATGTTAAATATGTTTTGAGTTCCGATGGAAGAATTTATTTGGATGATGAAAAGCTTGCAAAAAAAATGAGAGCAATTCTTGTCAGAGAGGAGCTTGTACCTATCCATATGGATCCATGGGCTTTGTTTGATATTGATAGATGGACTATTACTGATTTTGAAAGAAGCATTAATCTTAGAAGATCTATTACAAGAGCGGTTGAACAACATATTGTAGCTTTAGATGATGTTGATGCTGTTAGCGTTAATCTTGTTATGCCCGAGAGAGCTCTTTTTAAAGAGGCCCAAGAGCCTGTTAAGGCGTCTGTTAGAATTACTCCGAGACCTGGTTCTGATATTATTACCAATAGAAAAAAAGTTGAAGGACTTGTTAAGCTTATTCAATATGCCATTGAAGGTCTTGAATCTGATAATATTGCTATTGTTGATAATAGTGGAACCATTTTAAATGATTTTTCTAATTTAGATGGAATAGATAGAATAGACTTGGCAGAAAAAGAACGTAAATTAAAGCTCAAGTACGAAGCTATGCTTAGAGGGGAAATCGATTCCGCATTAAGTAAGGTTTTATCTGTTGATAGATTCATGATAGCAAGAGTTAATGTAAAACTTGATACCTCAAAAGAAACCACAGAGTCTAAAGAGTATGCTCCTATTGAGCTTCAATCCCAAGATCCAAAAGCTTCTTATAATACTAGAAAAGTGAGTGATTCAACTATTATATCTTCGCAGACTCAAAAAAAAGAATATCAAGGTCAAGGGTATAGTCCGTGGGGGCCTCCTGGGCAGGAAGGCAATACCCCTCCCGAATATCAGGACTTAAGCGATATTACTGGTAAATATAATGAATCTCAAGAAATCAAAAATGTGGCTTTAAATGAAAGAAAATCTACAAGCGAAAAGGAACCCGCTAGAATTGTGGGTGTTTCTCTTGGTATTTTCGTGGATGGTATTTGGAATTTTGTCTATGATGAAAAGGGAGATTTCGTAATAGAAAATGGAATGAGAAAAAGAGAATATAAGCCTATGGCTTTAGAGGAAATAAAAAACATTGAAGATGTTTTGCAAAGTTCTTTCGAATATAAGCCAGAAAGAGGCGATTCAATAACGGTTAGAAATATATCTTTTGATCGTATGAATGAATTTAGAGAAATAGATGAGAATTATTTTGCAAGCGAAAGGTTTAAATATTTTTTATTTATTGCAAGCATAATATTTTCACTATTAATTTTAGTATTTACGATATTTTTTGCAATTTCTAGGGAACTTGAAAGGCGAAGACGTCTCAGAGAAGAGGAATTGGCAAAACAAGCACATTTAAGGCGACAACAAGCTTTAATGGATGGTGGTGACGATATTGGTGTTGATGATGTTGTTGGTGGAATTAGAGAAGGTGATGAGCTTCAAAGTAATGCCGAGCTTTTGGCTAGAGAAAAGCCAGAAGATGTTGCTAAACTTATAAGAACATGGCTTTTGAAAAATGCGTAGAAGGTAGCAATTGATATGGAAGAAAAAAAAGAAAAGGAGATTCTTGATGTTTCTGCTTTAACAGGCAAGCAAAAGGCCGCTATTTTATTGGTTTCAATAGGTTCTGAAATCTCTTCTAAAGTGTTTAAGTATCTTTCTCAGGAAGAGATAGAGTCTTTGACATTTGAGATAGCAAAGCTTGAGACAATTACTTCTGAGCTTAAAGATAATGTTCTTTTAGAGTTTAAAGAGTTAATGATGGCTCAAGAATTTATTCAAAAGGGCGGAATTGATTATGCAAGAGAGCTTCTTGAAAAATCTCTTGGAACCCAAAAAGCAGTTGACATTATTAATAATTTAGGATCTGCTTTACAGTCTAGGCCTTTTGAATTCGTCAGAAGAGCAGATCCAGCAAATATTTTAAACTTTATTCAGCAGGAACATCCCCAAACAATTGCTTTAATACTTTCATATCTTGATCCCCAAAAAGCTTCTTTTATTCTATCTAGTTTGCCTACAGAGGTACAAACCAATGTTGCAAGGAGAATTGCATTAATGGATAGAACTTCTCCTGAGGTTGTAAGAGAAGTTGAAAGAGTTCTTGAGAAAAAACTAGCTTCTCTTTCTTCAGAAGATTACACATCAGCAGGGGGAGTTGACAACGTTGTTGAGATAATTAATATGGCTGATAGAAAGACAGAGAAGTTTATTATTGAATCCCTTGAAGAAGAAGATCCAGAGCTTGCAGAAGAGATTAAGAAGAAAATGTTTGTATTTGAGGATATAGTTTTGCTTGATGACAGATCTATACAAAGGGTCTTAAGAGAAATAGATGGTCAAGAATTGGCAAAAGCTTTAAAGTCTGTAGATATTCCTGTGCAAGAAAAAATTTTCAAGAACATGTCAAAAAGGGCAGCTTCAATGCTTAAGGAGGACATGGAATTTTTGGGACCTACTAGGCGAAAAGACGTTGAGGAATCCCAGCAAAAAATTGTTTCTCTTATTAGAAAGTTAGAAGAACAAGGAGAAATAGTTATTTCAAGAGGTGGTGAAGAAGATGTACTTGTCTGATAAAGGAGTTTTGTTTGCCTAAGGTTTTATATAAATCATCAGAAGTTGATAATTCAGTAAAGTTTGAATTTGTTGAGATAGCAAAGCCTGTTTTTGAATCCTTGGAGATTAAGGAAAAAGAAAGCAAGGTCTACGATATAGAAAGTAAGATTGTCAATCTTACAGAGGAGTTGCAATTTTTAAAAGATGAAAAATTACGACTTGAAGAAGAGCTTGTTAAAAGACAAGAACTTGCCAAAGAAGAGGCCCAAATTGAATCTGATAGGCTTATTAAAGAAGCTAAGATAAAAGCCAATGAAGTATTAGAGCTAGCTAAGCAAGAAGCAGATCTTTTACAAAGAGAGGCCATTTATAAGAAGGAATCTATTGAGACTGAATCTAATGCTGAGATTGAAAGATTGTCAAAAGAGTACGAAGAAAGATTAAAAACAGATCTTGAGATAGCAACAGCTAAAGGTAGGGAAGAGGGCTATAGTAAAGGCTATGAAAGTGGCTTTGATGATTTTGACAAAGTTATGAGAAAGTTGCATAGCATAATAGCATCTTTGATTGCTGAAAGGAAAGGTATTCTTGAATCCTCTAGTGGTCAAATAGTAAGTCTTGTTATGCAAATTGCAATTAAGGTTATTAAGAGAATTACGGATTCTCAAAAAGATATTGTCTTAGAAAATGTTAATGAGGTGTTGAAAAGAGTAAAAGATAAAACACAGATTATTATTCGTGTAAATCTTGATGATTTAGATATTGTTAGACATAAAAAGAGTGATTTTATTTCTAGATTTGATGCTATAGAAAATTTAGAGATCATAGAAGATCCCAATATTGGCAAAGGGGGCTGCATAATTGAAACTAATTTTGGAGAGATTGATGCACGTATTTCTTCTCAGCTTGATAAAATAGAGGAAAAGTTTAAAAATTTTTCTTTATTAAGTTAGGTATCTAAAGGAATTTTAGTGAGCAATTTTTTTGAAAATTATTCAAGACAAGTAGATGATATTGAAACTGTTTCTTTTGTTGGTAGGGTACAAAAAATAAAAGGCCTTTTAGTTGAGAGTTTGGGGCCTCAGTGTGCTGTTGGAGATTTATGTTTAATTGATCAAAGAAATAATAAAAAGGTTTGTGCTGAGGTCTTAGGATTTAACGGCCCTTATGTTAGCCTTATGGCTTATGAAGGATTTAGTGGAATTGAAGTTGGAAATAAGGTTTATTCTTTGAACAAGGGATTAGAAATAAATCTTAGCGATGAGCTTTTAGGAAGAGTTATTGATTCTCTTGGCAGGCCCATTGATAATAAAGGGTCATTTTTGAACAATAGATATAAAGAGTTAATTTTTGAAAAAATTAATCCAATCAATAGAAGTATTTTTGAAGAGCAAATATTAACAGGGGTTAAAGTTCTTGATGGATTTTTACCAGTTGCAAAAGGGCAAAGGGTTGGCATTTTTTCTGGTGCTGGTGTTGGTAAGTCTACTTTGCTTGGTATGATTGCAAAAAATTCAAATGCGGATGTAAACGTTATTGCTTTTATTGGAGAAAGAGGTCGAGAACTTAATGAGTTTATTGAGCATGAACTTGGTGAAGAGCGTTTAAAAAAGAGTGTTTTAGTTGTTTCAACTTCTGATGAGTCACCCATATCAAGGTATAAGGGAGCTTATGTTGCTACCATGATAGCGGAGTATTTTAGAGAGCAAGGTAAAGATGTTGTTTTGCTTTTTGATTCTATTACTAGGTTTGCAAATGCTAAAAGAGAGATGTCTCTTTCTTTAGGAGAGCCTCCTGTAGCTAAAGGCTATCCGCCTTCTGTTTTTGTTGAAATTCCAGTTTTACTTGAAAGATCAGGGTTTAATGGTAATGGAGGAAGTGTTACTGGGTTTTATACTGTTCTTGTTGAGGGAGATGATTTTACAGAGCCTGTAGCTGATAATGTCAAGGCTGTTTTGGATGGTCATATTATTTTAGACAGAGATTTATTTGATAGAGGAATTTATCCCTCAATAAATGTTCTTAGTTCAACTTCAAGATCTATTCATAGAATAATGAGCTTAGAAAAGCAAAAATTAATAATGAAAGCTAGAAATTTATTGTCTGTTTATAAAGATTATGAAGATCTTATTAGAACCGGCATTTATCTCAAAGGATCCAATAAGGATGTTGATTTTGCAATTTCTAAGTATCCCAAGATTATTAATTTTATTTCTCAAGGAATAAATGAAACGTTTGATTTTGAAAATTTAGAAAACGAAATAAGGGAAATATTATCTTGAATAATTTAAACTTTAGAAAACAAAAACTTAATAGAATATTGAACATTAGAGCCTATCATAAAAAATTGAGTGAGAGAAATTTAGTGAATATAAATAATAAAATTTCAAAACTAAATCAGTTTTCAGATGAAATTCCTAATCTTTTGAAAAGCCTAAATAGTTTTGATGATCTTTTTGTTAGAGATTATATAGATTGTTTAAATCATAAAAAAAAACAAAATTTTAAAATTCTTGGAGAACTTAAAAAGTATCGTAATGAGTGTTATGATACTTATATAGATAAATATAGAGAAGAAAAAAAAATTGAGATATTAATAAAAACTTTAGATAATTTTATAATTAAAAATAAAGAAAAGAAGAAGTGCTTATTGCTAGATGAATATGTGAATTATAAAGTTTGTCAAAATCTGAGGGATGAAAGTGAATAATTTGTTGTCGTTTTTTTTTAGAGCATTTTTTTTATTATTTTTAATTATTATTTTATTTTTATTTGTATTGTTCTTTATTGATTTTCTTGGAATGTATAATACTAAGAGATATTTTCCCGAGTTTTTAAGAACTAAATTTTTAGGAGAAAGTTCTCTTGTCTTTGATCATAGTTCTAATATAATTCTTGATGAAGCTAGACTTGTAAAGGAAAGAGAAGCCATTGATATTAAGAATCAGGAGATTGAAAATCTTAAAGAAGATCTAAAATTAAAAGAAGATAGTTTAAATAAGCTTGAATTTGAGCTTAAGCAAAAGCAGAAAGATTTAGATTCAAAGCAAAAGATAATAGATGACATTATAAATAAATATAATGACGAGGAAGCAAATATTTTGCAAACTGCTGTATATTTGATGAATATGCCGCCAGAAGATGCTGTTAAGCGGCTTGAGGATTTAAATCCCGAGCTTGCAATATCTTATATACGAAAAATTGAAGAGCTTTCTAAAAAAGAAGGTCGTTTATCAATTGTTCCTTATTGGTTGTCTCTTATGGATTCTAAAAAAGCTGCTGTATTGATTAGAAAAATGTCTGTTAGTTCATTGGAGTAGTTCTTATATGAGTAATTTATTGAATTTAAGTAAAGCTTATGACAACAAATTTAATCTCTTGAATACAATTAAAGGATTAAATTTAAATGTTTCTAAAATGGAATCTAGAGAAAATACAAATTCTTTTTTAAACGTTATGTCTTCCGAATCTAAAAAGCTAACCAAAACAAAATTTATGATATTTAATTTTTTTAATTTTTTAAAGGATAATGGACTTATTGTCAAAAATTTAAAGAAATCTTCTTTAAATAAATCCTTTTTTTTAAAAAAACTTGAGAATGAAGCTTTTGTTTCTGATTTGAAATCTTTGATTTCTAGAATGAATGTTTTTTTAGATTTTGAAGGTTTAAATAGTATTAAAGAAAATTTATCATTTAATTTTGATAATTTTAATTTTCTAGGCAAAGAAAAATTTTTTGAAAAATTTGAAAGACTTTGTTTGACTTTTAATGATTTAAGTTCTTTTTTAGGTTTCAATTTTTTAACTGCCTTGGTTGATGATTATTATAATCAGATGAGCTTAAATGATAAAAAAGAAGAGAAAAATGTTATTAACATTGATGTTAAAAATTTTAAGAAGAATAATGGTGATCATAATGATTTTGTTTTTTCAAAGTTTAGCTTAAATGCAATTAATGGTCAAAATTTTATTGGTAAGTATAAAGTCAAAGAAATTTCAGACAGTTCTTTAAAAGGTTTTGCTGAGGAATTTGTTGATTATAGCGTAAAAAGTTCTAAAGAAGTTGATAGTTTGGATTTTGTAAGCAGTTTAAAGCCCGAGTGGAATCTTAAGATTAATAAAAATATTGTGAATAAAGCTAAAGTTGTGTTAAAATCGAATAATACAGGAGAGATTAAGTTGGTTTTAAAGCCCAAAGAGCTTGGTAGTATACGAATTAATTTGAACCTCGATTCTAATAATAATTTATTGGGAAAGATCGTGGTAGATAATCAAAATGTTAAAATGCTTTTTGACCAAAATATGCATTCATTAAATAAAATGCTTGGTGAGAGTGGCTTTAATGCCAGCTTAGATCTTTTTCTTGCAGGCGAGAATTTAAATTCTTTTTCTAAAAATTTTAAAGATGACTCTAAGGATCAAAATTTTCATTTTGGTTATAATAAATTTTTTCAAATTGAAGAAGAAGTTGAATTTTCTTGCGATTTAGATAAAAATGTTAATTTAATTGTTTAGAGGGTGGAGTTAAATGAATGAAATAAATAGTATTGAAAATGTTTCTAGTTTGATTAGTAGTAATAAAATTAGAAAAGAATCAAATTTTAAGATTGACAATGTATCTGATAAGGTTAATCTTGGTAAGGATGATTTTTTAAAGTTGCTTATTACTCAACTTAGGTATCAAGACCCTACAAATCCAATGAAGGACAAAGAATTTATTTCTCAAATGGCACAATTTTCGGCTCTTGAGCAAATGACTAATATGAGCAAGTCATTTGAAAAACTTTCATCTTCTTTAGGAATAAGAAAAGATTTGGATTTATTAGGCAAAATAATCGAATTTCAGCATAGTGATGGGGAAATTGTTAAGGGCCGTGTCACAAATATTAAGACAGGTTTAATGCCTCAAGTTATGGTTAATGGTAATTATTATGTATATAAAAACATATTATCTGTAGGTTTGGAGGAGTAATTATATGATGAGGTCTTTATATTCTGGTGTTTCTGGGCTTCAGAATCATCAAACAAGAATGGATGTTGTCGGAAATAATATCGCAAATGTAAATACAATTGGTTTTAAAAAGGGAAGAGTTAATTTTCAGGACATGATATCACAGACTATTTCTGGGGCTTCTCGTCCTACTGATACTCGTGGTGGAACTAATCCTAAGCAAGTCGGATTAGGTATGAATGTTGCCTCAATTGACACCATCCACACCCAAGGGGCTTTTCAAAGTACTCAAAAAGCATCTGATCTTGGGGTTAGTGGTAATGGATTTTTTATTTTAAAAGAAGGCAATAATTTGTTTTATACAAGAGCTGGTGCTTTTGATGTAGACTCGGATCGACATCTTGTAAATCCTGCAAATGGAATGCGAATTCAAGGTTGGATGGCAAGAGATTTAGAAGGTGAAAAAATTATCAATACAGCTTCTGATATTGAGGATCTAATTATTCCAATTGGAGATAAAGAGGGGGCAAGATCTACTAAAAACATTACTTTTGCCTGCAATCTTGATAAAAGGTTGCCTGTAATTCAAGAAGGTGCAAGTTTAGCAGATGTTGCACGTGGAACTTGGGTTGTTAATAAATCATTGTACGACAGTTTTGGAAATGTTAGTGTTCTTGAACTTAGGGTTGTAAAAGATCCAAATGCTCCTAATTCATGGAATGCAACAGTCCTAATAAATGGTGAGCAAAATTCAAATTTTACACTTGGGTTTGATAATGAAGGAGCATTGGCATCTTTAAATGGACAGTCAAGCCAAAAAGGAGATATTCTTCAAATTCCAATAACATTTAATGTTTCGGGTGCAAATGTGGGTGAAGTTGGCGAACAGCAAACTGTGAATTTGAAATTGGGAACAGTTGGGAGCTATACTGATTCAATCACTCAGTTTGCTGATACTAGTAGTACAAAGGCTATTGTTCAAGATGGATATGGTATGGGATATATGGAAAATTATGAAATTGATCAAAATGGTGTCATAGTCGGCATTTATTCAAATGGCATAAGACGAGATCTTGGCAAGATTGCTCTTGCTTCTTTTATGAATCCTGGAGGACTTGCAAAATCAGGAGATACTAATTTTGTAGAAACAAGCAATTCAGGTCAAGTTAGAATAGGTGAGACTGGGCTTGCTGGACTTGGTGATATTAGATCGGGTGTTTTAGAAATGGCTAATGTTGATCTTGCAGAGCAGTTTACAGATATGATAGTAACACAAAGAGGGTTTCAGGCAAATGCTAAAACCATTACTACTTCTGATCAATTGTTGCAAGAACTTGTAAGATTGAAAAATTAAACTTTAGTTGTTATTAATATATGATTTTTGTAACTAAGCTTAATGGTTATGGATATTATTTAAATCCTTATCATATTGAAAGTATTGAAGCTAATCCTGATACTACAATTCTTCTTATGAACGGCAAGAAGTTAATTGTAAAGGAAAAAGTTGAAGAGGTAGTCAATAGGATTAAATTATACAGGAAGGAAATTGCTTCTTTTGAAAAAATTGTAGGAGAAGGAAATGAGGGCGTTGAGTTATGAATTTAGCTAGTATAATTGGTTGGGGAGTTGGATTTGGATCTATTTTAATTTCTATGGCATTCACCCCCACAGGACTTGGTGTTTTTTGGGATTTAAGCTCTGTTTTTATTACTGTTATTGGATCTTTTTCTGCTCTTATGGCTTCTTCAGAAGCTGTTGCTGTGAAAAAAATTCCAACGTATTTAGGATTCTTCTTTAAAAGAAATTCTTATGCTAAGATTTCTATTATAAAAATATTAGTAGAACTTTCGGAAAAAGCTAGAAAAGAAGGTCTTTTGTCTCTTGATGATGAGCTTGAACAAATTAATGATCCATTTTTTAAGTCAGGAATGAGGCTTGTTGTTGATGGTGCAGATCCTGAGGTGATTAGAACTATGCTTTATTTAGAGCTTGATCAAATGCAAGAAAGGCATAAAGTTGGTGCAGATCTTTTTAAAACTTGGGCAAAACTTGCCCCCGCTTTTGGTATGATAGGTACTCTTATTGGACTTGTAGCTCTTCTTGGTAATTTAGAGGACAAATCTGCGCTTGGTTCTTCTATGGCGGTCGCTCTTATTACAACTCTTTATGGAACTATAATGGCAAATTTAATGTTTACGCCTGTTCAACTTAAGTTAGAGAAAATTGATTCTGAGGAATCTGCGGTAAAAACAATGATAATTGAGGGCGTTTTATCAATTCAGTCTGGAGATAATCCTAGGATTTTAGAGCAAAAATTGATGACGTTTTTAACCCCCAAAGATCGAAGCCATCTTAGTAGCAGCATTGGGGGAGAATAATGGCTTTAAGAACTAAAAAGTCTTTAAAATGCGATGAAGGATCTCCAGATTATATGTTGACTTATGGAGATATGGTTACTTTACTGCTTGTATTTTTTGTTACAATGTTTTCATTAAATGATATTATTTTTCAAGAAAATGTAATAAGGATAATGTCCGCTTCTTTCACGGGTGCAGGATTTTTTAAGGGTGGTAAAACTTTAGATTTTAATAAATTATCTTATTTGAGCAATAGTTTTATGTCTTTACCTTCTACTGTGCGCAATAAACAAGCATCTCAGACTGCTAAAAATAAATCCATGATTGAATTTATTGAGAAAATCCAGTCTAAAAATATTATGATTAGACAAGAAGAGCGAGGCATTGTGATATCTCTTGCAGCAGATGCATTTTTTGATTCTGCTAGTGCAGATGTTAAGCTTGAGGATAATAGAGATTCGATCCAAAAAATAGCATCTTTTATCGAGTTTTTAAGTTCTAGAGGCTATAATTTTAAAATAGAAGGGCATACAGATAATGTTGATACGGATGTAAATGGACTTTGGAAAAGCAATTGGGATCTTTCGGTTGCAAGATCTGTTAATATGCTAGAACACATTTTAAACTATTTAGATCAATCCAATCTTAAGAGTATTGAAAATAAGTTTGAAGTATCTGGTTTTGGTGGAAGCAGACCTATTGCGACAGATGATACTCCTGAGGGCAGAGCTTATAATCGTAGAATTGATATATTAGTTACTACGGATGCATCTTTAAGTTTTCCCAAGGAAATTAAGCAGTAATAATTTTTTTTAATTGTAAAGAAGAAATTAATAGGAGGAATTTTATTATGCCGAATAAGGATGATGAAAATTTGGATGTAGGGGATTCCAATGTTGGTAGAAAAGGTGGTTTATTGCCCGATATTATAATAAAAATTTTACAGATACTTGCAATAGGAATATTTACCGTTGCAATAATGATAATTGTTTCTTATTTTGTATCTAAAATGGTGGTAAGCCAAAGTGGAGCTCCTAGTGATTTTCCGGTTTTTTCTAATGAATACTTGGGAAAGCCACCTATGCTTATATGGTATGAAAGTATAGACGAAATTAGGGGTAATACCTTAGATGTTCCTCCAAAAACCTTTGTTGTAAAGCTTGCTTTGGGATATGCGGAGAATAATGTTAATATTCTCAATGAGCTTGGAAGGCAAAAAGTTCGCTTAAAAGATATTATTAGAGAATATTTTAGCCAAAGAACTGGTCAAGAAATAAAAAATGAAAGTCAAATAAAAGCAGAAATTAAGGCAAGAATTAATAGTATTCTTAGGAATGGAGAAATAAAAGAAATAGCATTAACCCAAATTGATATTTTTGATATGTAATAAATTTAAAGGAATTTTAAATGGCAAACAATCCAGGAGCTTTATCTCAAGACGATATAGATAGTCTTTTAGAATCTATTAACTCTTCTGAAAGTTTATCACTAGATGAATCTCTTTCTAATGTTATATCTAGTCCTACGGGCAAAAAACAAAAAGTTAAGGTGTATGATTTTAAAAGACCAGATAAATTTTCAAAAGAGCAAGTTAGAACAGTCTCAAGCTTTCATGAAGCATTTGCCAGGTATACTACAACATCGCTTTCTGCTCTTTTAAGAAAAATGGTTCATGTTCATGTGGCTTCGGTTGACCAATTAACCTATGAAGAGTTTATTAGGTCAATACCTAATCCCACAACTTTAGCAATAATAAACATGGACCCCCTTAAAGGATCTGCTATTTTTGAAGTTGACCCAACCATAGCATTCGCCATAGTAGATAGGCTTTTTGGGGGAGATGGAGATACTATTAAAGATAAAAGTAGAGATTTAACAGAAATTGAGCAGTCTGTAATGGAAAGTGTTATTATTCGTATACTTGCCAATATGAGAGAGGCTTGGTCTCAAGTAGTTGATCTAAGGCCAAGATTTGGACATATTGAGGTCAATCCACAGTTTGCCCAAATAGTACCCCCTACAGAAATGATTATTTTAGTAACTCTTGAAGTTAAGATAGGAAAAGTAGAGGGGCTTATGAATTTTTGTTTGCCCTATATTACTATAGAACCTATTGTTTCAAAGTTATCAACAAGATATTGGCATTCTTTGATTGGGGTTGGAACTACTAGTGAAAATCTTGATGCTTTGCGTGAAAAATTGGAAAATACAGCGATGCCCTTGATAGCAGAAATAGGTGAAGTTAAGCTTAAAGTGAGAGAAATTTTATCACTTGACAAAGGTGATGTTTTAAATCTTGAATCTTCTCTAATAAATAAAGACTTAACTTTAAAAGTTGGTACCAAAGAAAAGTTTAAGTGTAGGATGGGCTTAATGGGGAATAAAATTTCAGTACAAATTACAGAAAAAATTGGAGATATAAAAGGTTTTGATTTATTAAAAGAGCTTACAGAAGAGGTTGAGTGATAGTTAATTTGTTTATTACAACTTAAATTATTAAGAGGTTAAATTATGAGTTTAGATGAAAAAAGTGACAATGTAGAAAAGCCAGAAATAAAAGGAGTTAAGCTTCCCGATTTAATTGATACTTTACCAGAAGGAGTTGATCCAAGTAATTTTGGGCTTTTAATGGATGTTTCCATGCAACTTACTGTAGAACTTGGAAGAACAGAGCGCAAAATAAAGGATATACTTGGTATGTCTGAGGGCACGATTATTACTCTTGATAAACTTGCTGGTGAGCCTGTAGATATTTTAGTAAATGGTAAAATAGTTGCTAGGGGAGAAGTAGTTGTAATTGATGAGAATTTTGGAGTTAGAATTACTGAGATAATTAAAACTAAAAATGAATAATAAATTTTTATTTTTAGTTTTTTTAGCGTTTTCTAATTTTTTTACATATGCTAATTCACAAGAGCAAGTAAATCCAGTACCTGTCGATTTAGAAAATGAATCTAGCTTGCCAATCTTTGAAGAGGATAAAGCAGACTTTGCTAATAATGATGCTTCTCAGTCGGTTTCCCTTTTTAATATTTCGGATTTGGTTAAGATAGTTTTATTTTTACTTATTGCTTTTTTTATCTTTTTTTTATTTAAAAAGTTGATTTTTCATTCAAAAAAAAGCAAATATGAGCAGAATTCTAATTTGATTAAGGAGCTTTTTTCTTACGAGATAGATATTAAAAACTCAATAAGGATTATAAACATATTAGACAATGTTTATATATTTTTAGTTTCCAATAATTCTTCTACTCTACTAAAAGAGGTTAACTCTGAAGAAGAGTTAGAAAATTTAAAACTTAGGCTTAGCAAAATTAATAGTTCTGTTAAGAAAGATTCCTTTAAATCAATTTTTAAGAAAATGTTGCTCAAAAAAGAAATTCCTTTTCTTGGGGATGATTATGTTAAACTTGAGAAGAAAATTGAGATTTCACTTAAGGATAAACAAGATAGATTAAAAAAATTTTAGAGGGTTTATTTTGAAAAAGTGTTTTAAATTTTTTTTATTTTTTGGTGTAACAAGTTTATCTTTTGCTCAAACAAAATCTTTTCAAGCTACTAATGGTCTTAATTTTCCGTTTTTAAATTTTGAAAATATTGGTGGTTCAGAGATAGCTTTTTCTCTGCAGCTTTTAATTCTATTAACCATTATTACTCTTTCTCCAGCATTTTTAGTTTTAATGACTTCTTTTTTACGAATTTCCATAGTTTTGGATTTTATTAGACGCGCCTTATCTCTTCAACAATCTCCTCCTACCCAGATAGTAATGGGATTGGCTTTATTTTTAACTATTTTTACCATGTGGCCAACCTTTAATGTTATATATCAACAAGCTTATTTGCCTCTTAGAGAATCGAAAATAACTTTTGACGAATTTTATAATAAAGGAATTGCTCCTCTTAGAATTTTTATGTATAAGCAAATGTCTGATGGGCGCCATGAAGAGATTAGATTATTTATGAGTATTAGTAATTATGATCGACCAAAAAATTTTAGTGAAGTGCCAACACATGTATTAATTGCAGCTTTTATTTTACACGAGCTTAAAGTAGCTTTCAAGATGGGGATTTTAATATTTTTACCTTTTATAGTTTTAGACATTATTGTTGCTTCTGTTTTAATGGCTATGGGTATGATAATGTTGCCTCCCGTAATGATATCTTTGCCTTTTAAGTTGATTTTATTTGTAATGGTGGATGGCTGGACTTTAATTACCAGTGGTCTTATTAAAAGTTTTATGTAAGGTTATGTATGACTGCAGGACACATTCTCTATTTAATTAGAATTTCTATTGAAAACATTATTATTTTATCAGCTCCAATGTTGATTATAGCTCTTATAGTTGGTCTTTTGATTTCGATTTTTCAAGCTATTACTTCAATTCAGGATCAAACTTTAAGCTTTATTCCAAAGATTATTGTTATACTTTTAACTATTGTGATTTTCGGTCCTTGGATTTTGAATAAGCTTATGCGGTTTACTTATATGATTTTCAATCAATTGCCAAATGTTTAATTTATGGCTTAAAATTGGTATTATTTGGATGAAATTTTGAATTTGAATTTTTTGGTTTTAAAATCTTTTACAATTTTACCCGTGTTAGTTAGAATTTTTATGTTTTTAAAATTTTCTCCATTTTTTTCAACAATAAAAATGGGGTATTTTAATTTTTTCTTTTCTTTGATTCTCTCTATAATTGTTGTTGAAAAGATTAATATTATTTATCCCTTAGATAATATGTTTTCTTTTATATTGATTTTATCTGGAGAAGCTATTTTGGGCCTTATTCAGGCATTTTTTGTTAGTATAATTTTTAATGTTTTTCATTTAGTTGGATTTTTCTTTTCTAATCAAATTGGACTTGCTTATGCAAATGTTTTTGATGTTTTTTCAGAAGAAGATAGCATGATTATTTCACAAATTTTTGCTTATTTATTTTTACTTTTGTTTTTATCAAGTGATTTTTTACTTAGGTTTTTTGTGATAGGCATATATGATTCTGTTTTAAATATTAGAGTTGAGCATTTGGTTAATATGAAAAATTCAGAATTTGTTAGGCTTTTACTTATGTCTTTTGGATTCCTTTTTGAAAAAGCTTTATTAATTTCGTTTCCAATATTGTCTTTGCTTTTACTTTTTTATTTAGTGTTAGGAATACTTTCAAAATCATCTCCCCAGATTAATTTATTAATAATTAGTTTTTCAACTTCACTATTTTTAGGGTTATTAATTTTATATATTGGATTTCCAAGCTTAGCAATATCTTCAAAAAGAGTTATTGAACTTTCTTTAGAATCCCTTACTAGTTTTTTAAAATTGTTTTCTAGAGTTTTAGAATAATGACAAAAGATAAATTTTTAATTAAAAGTTGGTATATTCCCCTTGATTTTTTTTCAGCAGATGATGAGGGAAGAACAGAATTACCCACCGACCAGAAAAAGCAAAAAGCAAGAGAAGAGGGACGAGTATTAAAGTCTGTTGAAATTAATACCGCTATTAGTCTTTTGTTGTTATTTGCATTGTTTTTTTTCATGCTTTCTTATTTTGCTTTAGATTTAGCGGCTGTTTTTAAAGAGCAGGCTAGTAAGCTTCCTGAAGTTATGAAAATGAGTGTTTATGCTATGGGTTTTGCATATATTAGATCTATTGTAGGGTATGTAGTTTTGTTTTTTTTTGCATCCTTAGTTGTTAATTTTTTTATTAATATTATTCAAGTAGGCTTTTTTATTACTTTTAAATCTTTGGAGCCAAGGTGGGATAAAATTAGTTTTAATTTTTCCAGGTGGGCAAAAAATTCTTTTTTTTCAGCCGGAGCTTTTTTCAATTTATTTAAAAGTTTGTTAAAAGTTGTTATAATATGCTTTATATATTATTTTATTATAGAAAACAATATAGGCAAAATTTCTAAGCTTTCGGAGTATACACTTCAGTCTGGGATTTCTATTGTGTTAGTGCTTGCCTATAAGATATGTTTTTTCTCGGTAGTGTTTTTGGCAATTGTAGGGGTGTTTGATTACTTGTTTCAAAGATCTCAGTACATTGATAGTTTGAAAATGACAAAAGAAGAGGTAAAGCAGGAGAGAAAAGAAATGGAAGGCGATCCTTTGCTTCGATCTAGAATAAGGGAAAGAATGAGGATTGTTTTAGGTACTAATTTAAGAGTGGCTGTTCCTCAGGCAGATGTGGTAATTACAAATCCAGAACATTTTGCAGTTGCTATTAAGTGGGATAGCGAAACAATGCTAGCTCCAAAGGTGCTTGCAAAAGGTCAAGATGAAATGGCCTTAGCGATTAAAAAAATTGCTAGAGAAAATAATGTTCCTTTAATGGAAAATAAGCTGCTTGCAAGAGCGCTTTATGCTAATGTTAAGGTTAACGAAGAGATTCCAAGAGAATATTGGGAGGTTGTTTCAAAAATTCTTGTGAGAGTGTATTCTATTACTAAAAAGTTTAATTAGAGGTTCTATTGTTGGATGCTAGAAAAAATTCTATATTAGGATATTTAGGACTTAATAATAAGTCTGATTTAATAATTTCGGTTGGTTTAATATTTATTGTTGCCGGATTTATTCTACCCCTTCCCGCAGTTGTTTTGGATGTTTTGATTACTGTTAATTTAGTAATAAGCCTTTTAATTATTTTAATTGTTCTTTATTCTAAGAGATCTCTAGATTTCTCCGTTTTTCCCACATTGTTGCTTGTGATGACTATTTTTGGACTTGTTCTTAATATTTCTTCTACCAGATTGATTTTAACTAAAGGCATAAATTTTGATGGACAAATGATAAGAACATTTGGTACATTTGTTGTAGGAAGTTCTGGAATTCAAGGACTTGTTGTTGGATTTATAATATTTATAATAATCATTGCTGTTCAATTTATTGTAATTACCAAAGGAGCAACAAGGGTAGCTGAAGTTGCAGCTAGATTTGCTCTTGATGCGCTTCCTGGCAAGCAAATGGCTATTGATTCTGCTTATAGTTCTGGAAATTTGACAGAAGAAGAAGCTACAAGGCAAAAAAATGATTTACAATCCGAGGTTAATTTTTATGGCGCAATGGATGGAGCTTCTAAATTTGTGTCAGGAAATGTTAAGGTTGGATTTTTAATAACCATTATAAATATTCTTGGGGGCTTGTTGGTGGGAATAACTTTGCAAGGTCTCAACTTTAGAGAAGCTCTTAATAATTATGTTGCATTAACGGTTGGTGATGGGCTTGTATCTCAATTGCCTTCTCTTTTAATTTCAACGGCTACTGGCTTGATTGTCACTAGGTCGATTTCAAAAAATAGTTTTGGTGGCGAGGTTTTTGAACAATTCACAAATCATTTGGGAATTTATTGGATTGTTTCTGGATTTTTGTTTTTTTTAGCTTTTCTTCCTGGATTTCCAACTTTAATTCTTATTTTCTTAAGCTTGCTGATTGCATTTTTAGCTTATTCTCTTTCTGGAATAAAGCGCAAAGAAGAAATTAATGAAAAAATGAAACTGGAAGAAGAGCAGGCGTCAATTTATTCAGATAAGGATGTTGCCCCTGTTGTTCCTCTTGATCCATTAGCTCTTGAGATTGGGTATAATCTTGTTCCAATAGTTGATGATACAAAAACCTCTGAACTACTTGATCGAATTGTTAAGATAAGACGTGAGATTGCATTTGAATTTGGAATAGTTGTGCCTAAGATTAGAATAGTTGACAATATGCGACTTCAACCAAATGTTTATTCTTTTAAACTAAGAGGAGTTGAAGTTGGTCGGGGTGAGATTAAACTTGGTAAATTTTTAGTGATAAATGTTGGAATTGATTCTGGAATAGATGGGGAGCTTGTTAAGGATCCTTCATTTGGACTTCCTTCTCTTTGGGTAAATGATGAAGGGCGAGAAACTGCTGAAAAATTGGGATATACCGTTGTAGATCCCCCTTCAATTATTGCCACTCACATGACAGAGCTTATTAAAAGACATTCTTATGAAATTTTAACTCGTCAAGATGTTCAAAATACCCTTGATGTTTTTAAGAAAGATTATGGGGCTATTGTTGAAGAGGTTCTTAAGAATTTTTCAGTTGGGGAGATTCAAAGGGTTTTGCAGGGTCTTTTAAAAGAGCAGGTTTCAATTCGTAATTTGGTTACAATTTTTGAAACAATTGCAGATTTTACAAGTATTACTAAGGATATATTTTTCTTAATTGAAAAATGTAGGCAAGCAGTTGGAAGGCAAATAACTAGTGGGTATTTAGACTTAAATTTCGAGCTTAATGTAATAACTTTAAATCCTAATTTTGAACAAATAATAATTGATTCTCGAGTAGAATCTAATCATGATCTTATAAGTTCAATTGATCCTAATTTGAAAACCAAATTTATTTATGAACTTTTTAAAATTGTAAATGAGGTTCAAGCAGAAGGGTTTTATCCAGTTATTCTTTCAAGTGAATCATCAAGGCCTATAATAAAAGTGATAACAAGCAGAGAAATTCCAGACCTTGTTGTTATGTCTGTTTTAGAGGTTCCCCAAAATATTAAAGTTAATGTTCTTAAAACAGTAGAGGTTGAAGAATAGTATTATGGTTCAATATTTTACAGAAAAAGGTCCAACTTATAATGAAGTTATAGAAATAATTAAGAAAAAATATGGTAAAAATGCTAGAGTTATGACCTATAAAACTGTTCCTCATGGGGGAATTTTAGGTTTGTTTAGCAAAGATTGGGTTGAAGTTTCAGGTTATGTTAGATATGATATTGGTAATCAACAGATTAATGTTGAAGATGAAAAGCGAAAGATTCTTCAAAGCATTAAAAGAGAAGAAAATTCTTCAATCGAAGATGTGCTCAAAGAAGTTAAGTCTCTTAAAACAGAACTTGCTCATAAAAAAGAAAATATTAATCATCCAACAATTACAAAAATTGAAGATATTTTAAGAGAAAATGATTTTTCTGAAAACTATATTAAAGACATTAATGAGTTTATTAAGAGAGAATTCAGTTTGTCAGATCTTGATGACTACGAGAGAGTTCGAGAGGACGTTGTTTTGTATATTGCAAAGACAATTAAATGTTCTGGGTCTATTATTGATGGTCTTAAGAAAAGAGTTTTTATTTTAGTTGGTCCAACAGGCGTTGGGAAGACCACCACAATCGCAAAACTTGCGGCAATTTATGGTATTAATGGGGAATCTAAGAGTTTGAATATCAAGATTATTACTATTGATAATTATCGTATTGGAGCTAAAAAACAAATTCAAACTTATGGCGATATTATGGGTATTCCGGTTAGAGCAATTGAGTCTTTTAAAGATTTAAAAGATGAAATTACGGATTCAAAGGATTTTGATCTTATACTTGTTGATACAATTGGCAAAAGTCCTAAAGATTTTATGAAGCTTGCTGAGATGAAAGAGCTTCTTAATGCTTGTGGAAGAGATGCTGAATTTCATTTGGCTGTGAGTTCTACTACAAAAACATCAGATGTTAAGGAAATATTTCATCAATTCTCTCCTTTTAATTATAAAACTGTGATTTTTACCAAAGTGGATGAAACTACTTGTGTTGGAAATCTCATAAGTTTGATTTATGAAATGAAAAAAGTAGTTTCTTATGTTACGGATGGGCAAATTGTTCCTCATAATATTAGTGTTGCAGAACCACTTACTTTTATTAGAAGAATAAATGGCTACAGAATAAGCGATGATGCAGAATTTATTAAGAAGATAAAAAGTAAATCTTATTATTAAGGAAAGTTATAATGGAAGATCAAGCTCAAAGTTTAAGAGATATGATGAGATTAAATGGTAAATTTAATTTTTCAGTTGATGAGAAGGTTCAAAACAGTAAAACAAGATTTATTGCCGTTAGTAGTGGCAAAGGCGGTGTTGGCAAAAGCAATATTGCGATTGGACTTGCTCTTAAATATTCTGAGCTTGGCAAAAAGGTATTAATACTTGATGCTGACATTGGAATGGCTAATGTTAATATTTTGCTTGGAGTTATTCCCAAGTATAGTATATATCACATGATTACTCAAAGTCGTGATATTAGGGAAGTGATAACAAAGACAGAGTACAATATTGATCTTTTAGCCGGTGCTTCTGGGACAATGGAGCTTTTAGATCTTTCTGATGTTGATGTTAATAAATTTATAAAAGAATTATTAAAAATATATGAATATGATATAGTTGTAATAGACACCAGTGCTGGGATTTCAAGGCAAGTTATTTCGTTTTTGCTTTCCAGTGATGATGTTGTTATTGTTACTACTCCAGAGCCCACTTCTATTACCGATGCTTATGGAATAATAAAGGTTTTGTCTTATAAGATGGAAAATTTAAAAAATTTAAGACTTATTGTTAATAGAGTGGCTAATGTTAGTGAGGCTAAAGGGGTTGCTAAAAAGGTTATAGACATTTCAGGTCAATTTTTAAATTTAAATATTGACTATTTGGGGTATATTTATGAGGACCAAAATATTAGAAGTTCTGTTTTTAAGCAAAAACCTTTTGTTTTGGTAAATCCAAATAGCAAAGCTAGCTATTGTCTTGATTCTATTGTTGCTACTCTTGAGGAGGTTTCTCTAGATAGCAGAAAAAGAAGAGGCGTTATTGGCTTTATATTAAGATTTTTTGGCGTGGAATAAGGCATTATGTTTGTAAGTAGGGAATTAAAGTATATTTTATTAGCTAGTGTCTCAGCACTATTTGTTTCGGCAGTTTTAGGTTTGTTTAGTGGCTTACCATTTTTTACAATATTGGTTAGATCTTTTTTGCAGTTTATATTTTTTTTTATTATTGGACTTTTAATCGAGTTTATCTATAAGAAATATTTGTCGAGTCTTTTTTTGTCAGAATTGTCTAGTGATATGAAAAATAAGCTTCAAGATGACAAAAAGGTTTATAACAATTTTAATGAAAATCAAGATTTTCAAAATAAAAATTCTCTTTACGATAACTCTCAAAATGACAGTAATAGTGTTGATTTTGCAGAAGAGATTAAAAAGTATAAGTTTGAAACTGAAGACATGAGTGAGGAAAATAACAAAATTAAAAAAATGTCGTTTATTGAAAATAATGATCCAAAAGTTGTTGCAGATGCTATTAAAACTTTAATGAGCAAGAAGGAATAAATATGGATACCAGGGCTATGAATTTTTCTGAACTTTGTGATAAAATGCGAGCTTATTTGGAAAAAGAAAGTCATGTTGATTTGATGGAAATAGAAGCAGATACCCTTGAAGAGGCTTTAAATGATGCTTCTTTAGAGCTTTCAGTGCCTTATAAAGAATTAGACTATGAGATTTTGTTAAAAGGTAGTAATGGTATATTGGGGTATGGAAGAAAAAAGTGGAAAATAGCTGCTTACAGGAATTCTTTTGGCAAGCCCAAAGTATCTTTTGATTCAAAAAATGATTCAGGAGAAGAAAAAACGATTTCATCGGATGGTGAATTTTTTATTAGGAAATCTTCTAAAGGTGTATTTTTAAAGGTTGTCCCATCAAGGGGTCAAGGAATCCCTATTAAGTATCAAGATATTATCTCTAAATTAGAATTGCATAACAATATTGAAAAGGTCAATAAAGACATTGTGAAGAGTATAGTTGAGAATGCTAGTGGATACTATGAAAAAATTGCTGATTTTGAATCTGATCCTTCTGAAAATGTTACAATGATGGTCCAAATATCAGAAAATTCAATGTCAGTTACTATTGAATTTACCACTCCTGGAATCAATGGGGCTGAAATTTTTGCACAAGATATTTTCAATATCCTTAGAAAATATGGCGTGATAGACATTGCAATACTTAAGGATAAAGTAGCAAATTTTGTGGATTATCCTGTTTATGGTGAACCTGTTGAGCTTGCAAAAGGATTAGAACCAGTAAAGGGTAAGGATTCTTATATTGACTTTATTGTTGATAGTAATAATGGGCTTGGTGAATATGAAGTTTCAAGTTTAGGTTTTAGGAATGTTGTTGAAGGCGAGGAATTGGCTAGAATTATTCCTTTTGAGAGAGGTGTAGATGGTTATACTGTTTTCGGCAAAGTATTAAAATCAGAGAGTGGACAGGATATTAATTTTGTTTTAGGCGAAAATACTCTTAGAGATGGTTATAAAATTCTTTCAAAATGTAATGGGTATATGTCTGTTTCAGATGGTGTAATATCTGTCCATAATGTTTATTTAGTCAAGGGTGATGTTGGACCTGCTACTGGAGATATAGTAAATAATGGAATGGTTATTGTTCAAGGCAGTGTTTTAGATGGATACAATATTATGGCTAAAAGTGGAATAGAGGTGAAAGGATTAGTTGGCAGATGCAATTTAAAAACGGATGGGTCTATTATTTTCCATAGCGGTGTGAATGGCAAGGGTGATTCTAAAATTTATGCACGGGGTAATATTAGGGCTAAGTTTTTAGAAAATGTTACTTTAAATTGTGGTGGGGAGGTTGAAGTTTTAAGAGGCATTGTGAATTCTTCAGTTTCTTCTAAAAAGAAGGTTCTTTGCATTGGTAAAAAATCAAAAATAGTTGGTTCTAATGTTTGTGCTAAAGAAGAAGTCAGAGCTTATTCTTTAGGCTCTGATAGAAGTTATGAAACTTGCATTGATGTTGGTTATGATCCCGAAATTAAAGATTTATTAACCAGCTTTACTAATTATCTTGAAAAGATTGAAAAGCGATTAGAAGTTTTAACCAAGGATATTGTTGCTTTAAAAAAGAATATTGTGCTTATTACAGATAAGTCAGAAAAATCCTTAAAGATTGATAGTTACAACGAATTTGTGAATGAGAGTAAAATTCTTAAAATGGAAATAAAAATGATAGAGGCTAAGCGAATTGATTTGCAAAATGAGCTTGAAAATACCAAGATAAAGGGTAAAATTTCTGTTGAAAATATAGCTTGCTCAGGTGTTAAGCTTTATATTAAGAATGCTTTTTATGAGCTTCCAAAAGATTACAGCAATGTTACTTTCGTAGAGGATGATAATTATATTAAAGTTATGACCTATATTCCTTTTAAATCTAGGTGAATGGTTGTTGATATAAGGATTTAGATATGGATACATTTGGAGTTTTTAAAATGTCTGTTGTTAGTTCTTTTAAGGCTAATCAACTTTTAATTGAAGATGAAAAGCGCAAAAGATTAAAAATTAATCAAAATGCTAGATTTAGATTTTTAAGAGATTGTCATACTGATTCTGAGGTTAGTAATGTATATGCAGTTAGTAAAGTTGGGGATAATTTTTTTTACTCATTTTCGGTTAAAAAAAATAAAAATGAAGAGGCGGTAATTCTGAGTTTATATTCTGACAAATTTGAAGATCCTAAAATTGGTAAAAATGTTAATATTAAGAGATGAAATGTTTTAGGGCTTTTATATGTTTATTGTTTTTTATCTTGTTTTGATTATATTTATTTTTATATATTTTCATGTATATATTAATTTAAAAATAAAATCTAATAGCATACTTAAAAAGTTCAAAAGTGAGGTAGATAAAACAATTATTGAAATTAATCAAGCTACAGATAGAAATATTAATATTATTGAAATAAAAATTGAAAGTCTAAATAGAATCATTAAAGAAGTTGACGAGAGAATTGAAATTCTTGATCAGAGATTGTTGGGGTTTAACAATAGTTCTATTCCTGGAAGTAGTTCTTCTAATTTTGGATCTAAGAGTGATGGAATTTATAAAAGCAATTTGGATTATTCTATGCCTACTATTGAAAAAAATATAATTAAAGAAAGTTATAATGTTCGTAATCAGATTATTTTGCTCCATGAACAAGGCATGTCTTTTGAAGCTATTGCTAAGAGATTTAAATTAGATCTAGGTGAGGTTGAGTTAATTGTTTCAATACATAGGGGAGGTATTCATGAAAAAATGGATAGGTATTGATCTTGGAACCACTAATACTGTAGCATCGTATTTTGATGTTAGTTCTAAAATAATATTAAATGAAAGGGGTGAACGAATGACCCCTTCTATTGTTTCTTTCTCAGATAAAAGTGTTCTTGTTGGAAATGCCGCTAAAAATCAAATATTAGTTAATCCTCAAAAAACATTCTATGATTTTAAGACCAACATAGGTTCTAATACTTTTTATAAAGTAGATGGTGAATTATATAGAGCAGAGTATATTTCAGCACATTTGCTTTCTAGTGTTAAAAGGAACGCTGAAAAATTTTTAGATGAGGAGATTGAAAATGCTGTAATAACAGTTCCTGCATATTTTTCCGAGATTCAAAGAAGAGGTGTTGTTGAGGCTGCAAATTTTGCTGGTTTGAATTGTAAGGCTATACTTAATGAACCAACCGCAGCCGCTATTGCTTATGCTTTTGAAAAGCAAATTGATGGAATTTTTCTTATTTATGATCTTGGAGGTGGAACTTTTGATGTAACTCTTATGGAAAAACAAGGAGACACTTATACTGTTCTTTCGGTTAAAGGACAAAGTCGACTTGGGGGAAATGACTTTAATAAAATTATTGAAAAGCATGTTTTAGATAGTTTTAAAAATGAATATTCTGATTTTAATTTAGAAAATGTTTTTCTTCTTGAAGAGCTAAGAGAGCGAATTGAAGAGGGTAAAAAAAATTTATCTGTTATGGAAGAGGTTGACATCACTTTGCTTTTTCTTGATGGTAAGCATTTAAGTTATAAGCTTAAAAGGAATGAATTTAATTTAATGATAGGCGAATATGTTGATAGAACTATCCAATTGTCTATGGAATGTATTGCTGATTCTGGAGTTGATATTAATAGTGTTTCTAAAATTATACTTTCTGGTGGTTCAACAAGGATTCCTTTGATTGAAAAAGTTTTAAAGGAATCCTTTCCTTCTGCTTCTATTTTAGATTCTTTAAATCAAGATGAAGTTGTAGCTATTGGCGCAGGCATTCATGCTTTTAGTCTTTCTAGAAATGATTCTGTTATTAAGTTTAAAGATGTAACCCCTTATTCTCTTGGACTTGAGATAATGGGCAATGAATTTTTTACTTTGATAGAGAGAAATACTGCCTTACCAGTTTCTAGAAGCAAACTATTTACGACTACTAATGATTATCAAGATGAAATTGAGATTCATATACTTCAAGGTGAATATAAAAAAGCTTCCTTAAATCATTCTATTGGTAGATTTTCCTTTGGCAATATTCAAAAAGCTTTAAAAGGGATCCCTAAAATAGAGGTACTTTTTACTTTAAATGAGAGTGGTATTCTAAGTGTTAATGCTAAAGATTTGGAGACAAATTCTTATAATTTTATCGAGATAAAAATTACAAGTTCATCTGATAATGTAGTAAAAGAGAGCCTTTCAAATACTTTTACAAGTATTATTGATTAAGAACTTAAAAGGATAAAATATTTTTTAAAAGTAATAAATTATTTTTCCTAGTATATTGTCAATTTTTATGAATCCGTAATCTCTTGAGTCTAATGAGGTTTTTTTATTTTCCCCTATGACTAAATAGTGATTGTCAGGAATTTTTTTAGTATTTTTTTTTAAAATATTTTCATCTATTTTAAAATTTAAGTCGTGTATACATATTTTATTTTTTTCTATTTGTTTAAATTTCTCTCCTGGGATTGCAAAAATTTTTTTTATTGCAATTTTTTTTGTTATAGGATCTTCAATAATTACCATTTCATTTTTTTTAGGACTTTTCCATAATAAAAGATATTTCTGGTGATTTTTGATCCTAAATCCATATGCAAATTTGTGACTTACAATCCAATTTTTATCAAATATTTTTGGAGTCATTGATTCGCCTTTTACTATATAAAATGATAAGAATAACTTTATTAAGACTATTAAAAATAAGGAAGCGACTAAAATTGCTGCTAATTCATATTTGTGAGCTTTAAATATTCTCATAACTTTTAAACTATGCTTTCATTAAAATGCAATTTTCTATTGTATAATGAAATGGCATGTTATGATTATACCAAAAAAAAAGCAAAGGGTAGAAAAACGTAAAAAAAATTTTTTATTCAATAACAAAAAGAGTGTTAATTTTGAATTAAAAGATTTTGCAAATATTGGAAATATTCGCAAAACGAGAAAAAAAGTTTTCAAGTTTAAAAACTTTTTTAGAAAAATTGATTTTTTTTTAAAAAAAGTTTCTTTATTTTTATATAATCTTAAAATACAAAATATTAATCATTATGAATACAAATATTATTATAAGAGTTTGAGAAAAAAAGTTTTTGACATGTTTAGCATAAAATTTGATTATAAGCTTGGTTTTAAGCTTAATGCAATAATTTTTATTTTTATATTAGTATTTTATATTGATATTTTTTCTTATTATGGTTCGTATATTTTTTTAAATAGGCTTACTTTTCCAAAAGATTATTTTATTGATACATTTTTATATTATAGCGATCAAGATGTAGCGCAAATTAGTAGCTATTTGCTTGAGTCTAATGTTTCTTCAAATGTTCCTGAATTTAAAAAAAATTTTGTATTGAAGGTATTTGATCATAAAATCAAACCAGGAGAAACCCTTTCTCATGTTGCAGCTAGATACCAGACAACCAGTGAAACTTTAATTTCTTTTAATGAAATTAAAGATGTAAGGAATATTAGGCCAAATTCAGTTATTAAAGTTCCTAATATGAAAGGAATTGTTTATGTTGTTAAAAAAAATGATTCTATTTCATCTATAGCTAGTGCCTATAATATTCCCAAGGTAGATATTTTAGATTCTAATAATCTTGATAATGAAGTTTTAGTTTTGGGGCAAAAATTGTTTATTCCTGGAGGAAGATTGCCCAAAGATTTTTTAAAAGAGGTATTAGGAGAGACTTTTATTTATCCTGTGCAAGGTATTATTACTTCAGGATATGGCTATAGACCAGATCCTTTTACAAAAGTTATTAGCTTTCACAATGGAATAGATATTGCAAATTTAGCCAATACCCCTATTAAAGCCTCAAGAGAGGGTATTGTTGTAACTGTAGGATTTAATGCGGGAGGGTATGGAAAATATATTGTTATTTCTCATAGCAACGGATTTCAAACTTTATATGCACATTTGAATTCTTTTGCTGTTAAAGTTGGAAAAAGAGTCTCAAGAGGAGCGGTAATAGGTTATATGGGAAGTACTGGTTATAGCACAGGCAATCACCTACATTTTACCATTTTTAAGAATGGCAAAACTGAAAATCCCATGAAATATTTAAGGTAGTGGTTTTTAGGTGTATTTGGATATGTTAATTTTTTTAAGTATTTGAGTTAGTTTTTTACCCTCTACTAGATCAATAAGCCTACCTTCAATCATTTGTTTCGCCTTTAAAGAGAATTTTGATGGGGCAATGCAGAGTCCTTTTATTTTATTTTCTTTTATTTTTGAAATGAAATCTTTTAAGAATAATTCACCAAAAGTATCTTGTTCAGTTCTTACAAAGCGTACTATTAAATTCTCTTCCCATTGATTGTTAGCTAGGTGAAAGTTCATATCAATAAATTGTGTTGTTATTTCGTTTATTTTAAAATCTCTTACTTGGAATTTATTTAAATATAGTTTTAAAATAATTTCGTTTGCTATTTTTTCAAAATTTTCTTTTGAACTGCGCAGATATATTCTTAAGGCTATGTTTTCGTTTAATCTTTTGCTAAATTCTAATCTTTCTCTAATTTTTTTGTAATTTGGATCAATATCCTCAACTTTAGTAAAAGCTTCAGTAGCTTTTTGATAATTTTCAACAGAGATTTGGAGTTCTCCAAGATTATAAAACAATTCAAGGAAAATTTTTTTAGGCAAGTCAGGTTTTACTTTTATTATTTCTTTAATATTTTGTTCTAATTTCTCCACTTCTTTATTTTTTGAATGAATCTCAGATGTAATTAATAAAGCTTCATAAATCATTCCGTCTTTTTGTTTTATTTTGTTAGCAATCTCTAGTGCCAAGTGATCTTGGTTCATTTTTGACAAAGATTTAGCATATGCTAAGAGAGCGTCAATGTCGCCTTGTATGTGTTTTTTTATATTATTAAATATTCCAGCAGCTTTTCTATAATTTTCCAGATTAAATAAAGTTATTCCTATGTATTTTAGAATGTCTTTATTATTTTTATTAAACTTGTAGACCTTTGTAAGGTAGTATAGAGCTTCTTTAAACATTTCGTTTTTTAAGAATGCTATACCAAGATAATAATTCACATCCTCATCTGTTTTTTTTATCAGGTAAGCTTTTTTTAAAAATTCTAAGGCTTCTCTGTTAAAATTTCTTTCAAGATTGTAAAATCCATAGCTTAAGAAAGCTTTAAATGTATTTATTTCTTTGCTTATTGGGTTGTCTTCTGTTAATTGGCATAATTTTTTTGCATATTTTATACCATTTTCATGGTCTTTATTTTTATAGTAGTAATCATTTAAAATTTCAAGGGCACCTATTTCGTTTGGATTTGCTTTTAATAGGGAGATTGCTCTTTCGATTAATTTTCGTGTTCTCTCGTCATCTTTTTTTATTTTTCCTTTAGTTTTGCCTATTGTAAGTTTTAATGCTATTTTAAAAAATAAAAACACTAAAACAAACACTGTCAATGAAGAGATTACTATAAATAGCGATAACACTCGTATTGCTCCTAAATTTAAAATATCTCATTAATTCGCATCACCATAGCTACTTTTAAGAAAAGTTATTTACCTAAATTAAAAGTAATTTGCGAGTTGAACATCACATTATTTATATTATATTATAGTTATATTAATAATAATAACTATAATTAGTACATAAGTTTGGTTTCAATAAAATAAAAAATAAAGCAAAGAGGTTAATTTTTGAAAGGGTTTTTAGCAATTAGATTATCTAATAATGAATATTATTCGGTTTTAAATTTAGATGATAGTTCTGTTAAGAGAGTAATATTGGGTAAGATTGCAGGTGATACTAGCATTAAGTTGAATTTTTATGTTAGTGAATATGAAGATTTTTTAAATCCTTTTTTAGTTGGTTCTTTTTTCTTGGATAATTTAAAAAAGGAAAGCTTGAGTGTAAACCTTTATTTCAAAGTTACAGATGAAATACTTTATGTTTATAGCGAATCTGATGGTATCCAAGATAAATCAAAGTTTGATTTAAGTCTTATAGATTATAATCAAGCTTTTAAAGAATCTTATGAGGAGAGCAATCTTTTAAATGATTTTAAAAGCGACATTAGTAGTGATTTGTCTGTTGAAAATTTGGGTTCTGAATTTGATTTGAATTTTGAAGAAAAAGATGATTTGGTCAAAAAGAATGTTTCTGATTTAAGTGTGTTCACTGGTAATTCTTTAGACTCTAAAACCGAAGAAGATAAAAAAAATGAGTTAAATGCTTCAGATTTTGAAAATTTTGATGAGGACTACCAGGATATTCATTTTGATTCTAAAGAGTCTAACTTGGAAACTAAAAAAATTGAGTATATTGATGAGGAATCTTTGAATCTTGATAATTTTGAGTTTCAAAAATTAGAAGAATCTTCTTCTGAAGAAGATTTGCATGATTTAAGCGTTGAAGACATTATTGCAGATATTGACAAGGATTTAATAGATACTTCAGATGAAGATATTGAATTAGATCTTAGAGAAGATTTTGAAAATGATATGGTGAGGAGTAATTTCAAAATAAATTCAAGCGAGGGAATAGTTCATTCTCCTATGCTATATTTGAGTCTTATTTCTCTTTTTTTGTTGATATTTTTTTCTTTATTTTTAGTTTTTTCAAAAATTTTAAAGCCCAGAGATTTTGTATCATATTATTTTGAATGTAGTAAAAATAAAATTGAGAGATATGGGAAAGGTCAACATGTTTAATAGAAATTCTTGCGTATCGCAAAATTTTCTTTTTCTTTTTTTATTTTTAAGTTTATTTTCTTGCTTTGTAAAAAAAGGAATTTCGGGTAGTGATTTTATCAGTTTGCATTCAAGAGAGTTTGATTTAAACAATTTGAATTGGTTATGGAATTTTGATTATTCAAAAAAGAATTTTGATGAGCATTTTAACATAGATTCAAGTTCCTATGTATATGTAGCTTATTTGTTTAAGAAAATAGGATTTGAAGAGAAATTTGTAGAGTATATGAAAAAAGCTATAGCTAGTGGGGACAGTATTTCATCTCAGTTTGCTGGAATTAAACTTATTGAATATTTTAACTCAATAAAAGAGTATTCTGCATCTGAATTGATTGGAGAGAGACTTTATAAGAAATACGAAAATAATAAATTTATTATGCTAGGATACTTCAAAAGTCTTTATTGGCAAAAGAAAAACGATAAGGCACTTAGTCTTTTAAATAAGCTTGATAAGATGAAATTTTCTGATTATCAGGAAAATGAAAATATTTTGTTAAAAGCAGCTCTTTATCTTAATCTTTCTAATATAGGTGAATCAAAAATTTATTTTAATGAACTTTTTGAGAATTTACATGCAAATAATTTGCATGTAAGGGCTTATGATTACTTTATTATTGAAAATAAATCTAAGCACTTTGGTGCAAATTTTTTAAATCTTGTTAAGTTTAAGTATGAAGTGGCAAATGGTAATTTTAATAGTGCAATAAATATATTGAATAAAAATGGTTTGAGTGATTATTATGACAATAATATTATATTAAGCGATATTTATAAGGCTTATATTGGTTCTGGTAAAATTTCAAATGCTTTAACATTCTTTAGTAAAATAAAGAGCAAATATAAGAATTATTATTTAGGTATTTTAAATCTTAGGAAAAAAAATAATTCAGGTTTTATTCTTTTGAAAGAGTATCTTGAAGGTTTGAATCTTAATAATGAGATTAATAGACTTGCTTTGCTTAATACGGCTTTTAGTAATTTAATATATACCAAAAATACAAGAGATTATTTTGCCGAAAGCGTAGCCAAGTTTTATACAGAGAGCGATAAAAAAAATTCTACTTTTATTAAAATTTTAGAAGAGTATATTTTAGAATCAATTCAACTTGAAGACTATGATAATCTATATAAACTTTATTATAATGCTAAAAAAGTTATTTCTGATCCTATTTTATCTAAGCTCGCCTTTATTAATGCTAGGCTTATATATCATAAATTAATTAAACCCAATGTAAGCGGAGAATATAATAGTCTTTTGCATGCTGCTGTTAATTATGATAAATGGTCTTATTCTTCATTTATGAGCAGATACTTATTAGATCAAAATATTGATGAATTTTTTGCAAATAAGTTTGATGCTAAATACGAGCAATCTGATTATGAGATTTTTTTGGAAGGGTTTTTAAAATTCAATCTTTGTCGATATGTTAGAGAATTTATTTCTGAGGATTTTAGGAATGGATATAGATTTTCACTCGATTTTTATCGAAGAGTATACGATGAACTTTTAAAGAGTGAAAATTATTACGATGCAACCCTTGTGATTAATTATCTTGTAAGCCAAGATGAATCTTCTTTAATGGAGAATGACTATAAAAGGCTTTATCCCTATTTATATGGATCTTTAGTGGAATATTGGGCTAAAAGGCGTGGGATTGAAACCAGCATTGTATTTTCTTTAATAAAAGCAGAGAGTAGCTTTGAGAAAAATGCCGTTTCTAAGCCCGGTGCTGTTGGCCTTATGCAGGTTATGCCGGCAACAGCGAATGATATTTCTAAAGAACTCAAGTATTTTGATTATGATTTAAAGATCCCAAGAGATAATATAATAATTGGGACATATTATTTGAAAAAAAGAATCTCAACAACAGGTAGCCTTTATAAGGCTCTTGCATCTTACAATGGGGGTATTGGTAATGTTAGGAAGTGGGAAAAAAGCTATGGACATTTGTCTAAAGAGCTTTTTATTGAGGCAATTCCTTTTAATCAAACGAGGAATTACATTAAAAAAATATTAGTTTATTCGGTATTTTATGATGCTTTGTATGAAAAAAAAGGAATGGATTCGGTAATAGTTAAAATTATGGGCGAATTTCCCAAAAATTAGTATTGGAGCATTTGATGACAAATATTTTAAGTGCAATTATTTTGGGCATTGTTCAAGGTATTGCGGAGTTTTTACCAATATCTAGTTCGGGACATTTATTGCTTTTTAGGCATTTTATGCATTTAAAGCTTCCAATAATATTTGATATTTATTTACACTTTGCTACAGTTTTAGTGATTATTATTTACTATCGTCAAAGGATTTTAGAGCTTTTTTTAACTTCTATTAGATTTTTTTTAAGAAAAACTGTTAAATCAGATTTAACAAATTTAAAATTAATATTGCTTATATTAATAATAACTATTGTTACCGGAGTTGTTGGAACTTTTATTTTAAAATACGAAGAAATGTTCACATTGCCGTTTGTTTTAATTAATTTTATTATAACAGGGATTTTAATTCTGATGCTAGAATTCAATTTTTTTAAAATTGATTTTAAAGATAATATTTTGTTAGTGGGAATTTTTATGGGGTTAATGCAAGGTTTGGGGGCACTGCCAGGAATATCTCGTTCGGGAATTACAATTTTTTCTGCAGCGGTTCTTGGATTTAATAGAAAAAGTGCTTTTGAAATTTCATTTCTGTCTTTAATCCCAATAGTTTTTGGAGCGATTTTATTAAAACATAAAGAATTTTATAATACTTTTATGGTTTTAAATTTTTTTGAAATAAACTTAGGAGCATTGGTTGCTTTTGTTGTTGGCATTTTCTCAATAAATTTCTTTTTTAAAATGCTTAATAATAAAAAACTATATTATTTTTCAATATATTTATTTTTACTTTCAATTACAGTTTGTTGTTTTTTTAGAATATGAAAGATTTTTATCAGTATTTTCAATTTTTGTTTTTTTTTATGCTTTCGGTTATTTCTTTTTCTCTTTTTGTAGCATTAACTCCTTTAAGCAATATATTTATGTTTTTTGTTTTCAATCTGATAGGGCAAATACTGCTTAATGTTTTTTCATTCTTATCATTTTATTTAATAATTTATCCACTTGTTAATTGGTATGCTTATAAAAAACATATTTTTACTAAAAGATTCATATTTAATTGGAATTATACTGTAATATTATTTTTTACTTTAATATTTTTAATAAAAATTAATTCTAATATTGAGAAATCTTATCTTATTAAGATGTTTCTTGTTAATTTTGGTCCAATATTAGGAAATTTTTTTATTTTTATTCTTTTGATTTTAGAATTTGTTGTTTGGATTTATTTGAATTATGTCTTTTTCAAAGATGTTAATTTTATTTTAGATGCTTTTAAATTTTTAGAGTTTAAGATTAAGATTTTGCTTGAAAACATATTAAGTTATTTCCCTTTTTCAAATTCATTGGATGTAAAAAAAGATATTAAAGTTTATGGAGATTTTGTAGAAGATCCAAAAGATTCTCAAGTTTTGGATGAGAAAGAGAATATTATTAATGATGAGGAATATCAAGCTTTATGGTCATTTAATTCTTTTTTAAGAAACAATAAAAAACCTTCCAATGTTAATTTATCCAAAACCGTTTTTGAAAGTTCAGATCCCATGCCTGAAGAATCAAGCTTTTCAAACAAGGAGATTCCAAATGATAATGCGTTAATTGCAGATGAAATTGATGAATTTTGTGAGTATAAATATTTGAACAATCTTGAAGATAATAAATTAATTATTAGTGGTAAGGTTAAGGCTTGTGAGATAAGGACTAAAGGCATAATTAGCCAAGTTGCTATTCCTCATGCTCATAATGAAAATGTAGGTTTTAATAAAAAAAGTGACTCTTACGCTATTGATATTTCAGTTTTTGACCAGAAAGAGGCCAGAAATGATGTAGAGGATATTGAATATGAGAAAGAAATTAAAAAGCAATCAGCTATTCTTCAAGAGACATTAAAAGAGTTTAATATTAATGCAAAATTAATTGATATTATTAAAGGGCCTGTTGTGACAATGTATGCTGTTCGTCCAGATAAAGGAATTAAGCTTTCCAAGATTACTTCTATTTCTGATAATATTGCTTTAAGGCTTGCAGCCATTAGGGTTAGGATTATTGCTCCAATTCCTGGTAGAGAAGCTGTAGGAATTGAAATTCCCAATAAAAGACGGGAGTTTATTTTAATTTCAGAGATAATAAACAGCAATGAATTTAGAGGGAATTTTAAAATTCCTTTTGCTCTTGGAAAGGAGATTAGTGGCGATAATATTGTTTTTGACCTTGTTAGTTCTCCACATTTATTAATAGCCGGTGCAACTGGAGCGGGTAAATCGGTTTGTGTAAATTCGTTAATTGCTTCAATTATTTTTTCAAAATCCCCAGATGAAGTGAAATTAATCATGATAGATCCTAAGATAGTTGAGCTTAAACTTTTCAATGATATTCCTCATTTATTAACGCCAGTTATTACAGATGTAAAGAGAGCTTTAGAAGCTCTTAAGTGGTGTCTTGATGAAATGGAAAGAAGGTATGTGTTTCTTGATAATTTATTGGTAAGAGATATTTCTTCTTATAATAAAAAAATAAAAGATGAGAATTTGAATTTAATGGTTTTACCGTATCTTGTAATAATTATTGATGAATTTGCAGATCTTATTCTTTCTGCAAGAAAAGATTTGGAAAATTTGATTTCTAGACTTGCTGCAATGGCTAGAGCTGTGGGAATTCATTTAGTTCTTGCAACTCAAAGACCCTCAGTTGACGTTATTACAGGGGTAATAAAAGCCAATTTTCCTTCAAGGATTTCTTTTATGGTAGCCAGTTCTATGGATTCTAGAATAATTCTTGGATCTTCTGGTGCCGAAAAGCTTTTAGGGAAGGGAGATATGCTTTATATTAGTTCTTTAAATCCTTTTCCCAAAAGAATTCAAGGTGGATTTTTAAATGAAAAAGAAGTCTACAGGCTTGTTGAAGAAGTTAAGAAATTTGGTTCTCCAAATTATATTGATGATGAGATATTTATTGATAGTGCAAAAGAATCAGATTTAATTGCTATTGGACCTTCTGATGAGCCGATGTTTGACGAAGCTCTTGAAATTGTTAAAACCACAAGAAAAGCATCAGCATCTTATCTGCAAAGAAGATTGAAGATAGGTTACAATAGGGCAGCTCGAATTATTGAGATTATGGAAGATATGGGGTACATAGGACCCGTTAATGGATCAAAACCCAGAGAGGTGTTAATTTAAAATAAAGAGATATCCATTTGAACATCTCTTACTATCTATTTATCTATCTATTAGTTTTTTGTTTTAATTTTCTTACTTTTTTTGCTTGTTTTCTTTTGAAAGCTTTTTCCTTTTTCACACGGATTGTGGATGGTTTTTCATAGTATTCTCTTCTTTTCCATTCACGAATAATTGCTTCTTTTTCAATCATTCTTTTAAAACGTTTCAATGCTTTTTCAAGATTTTCATTTTTATCCACAGTGACTGTTACCAAAAAATCACCTCCTTTTACTCTATCCTTTTAATATTATTTATTATTTTATTTTTGTCAATAAGCATTTCCTTTAAAAGGAAATCTGGGTTTATTGCTATGCCATTAATTCTTACTTCGAAGTGTAGATGAGGGCCTGTAGAAAGACCTGTATTTCCAACGTGTCCAATATATTCACCAGCGCTAACTACTTTATTTTCACTTATTCCTAATTTTGAGAGGTGAAGGTAAATTGTAAATATACCCGGTAAATGTTGTATTATAAGGGTATTACCTGTTAGCTCTCTATTTTGTGCAAATACAACTTTTCCTTTTCCAGCAGCAAAAATTGGAGTATTTTCTTTTTTAAATGGTGCATAATCAATTCCATTGTGCATTGTATAATTTGAAATTTTTTTGTTACCTTGCATGTAAAGCCTTAAATCTCCATATTGGCTTGTTATAATGTATTGATCTTTTATAGGTTTTACCAAAGAATCATAGTGGTATATTCTTGTGTCTCCAATATTACCAATAATATCCCATAAAATTAGGGCTTGTTCTTTTTGTTTTATTGATTTTTTTTGGGTAATAAGTTTGGCTTTTCCTTCATTAAAGCTAATTTTTGTTTTTTTAAAGTTAAATTTTTTTATTTCTATTTCTTTGACATAGCTTTTATTTTTAAATTCTATTTGAATTTTTCTTTTTCCCTCTTTTATCATTGGTGTAATTCCTATAAATGCTATGTAGTAAATTTTACTTCCTACTGTAAATTTGAATGGAGAAGAACTTATTATTGGATTTTTATTTATACTTAAAAGTGATAACTTTTTAAAATTTTCATTACTTGCAAAGTATATGCAATCTCCTTGAAATACCTCTTTTTTATATTGTACTTTAGGAATAGTATTGATTATCTCTGAATTTATATTTTCTATTCCCAGAATACAAAATATAAGTAAGGTTTTTTGTATTCTAAGCATTGATTTGAACACTCTTTTTCATGTCTATGATTTTTAAAATTTTGTCTCTCGGAGAATAAAAATCTTCATTAACTGTAAAAATAATGTCTAAATATTGATCTTCTTTTATACCCAATTCGTCTATTTTTTTTGTTCCGTTAAAAAAAATGGCTTTATAGTAATCGTTTTGTGATTTAATACGCATATTTATATGTTTTGAGCTATAATTTTTGTCAATTACCTTGAGCTCTTGAAGGTAAACATTTTCCATCATTAATATTGGCTCTCTAAATTCATAGCCATAAGGTTCAAATATTTCTATTGTTTTAAAAAGAGAATCTTTTGTTAAATTCTTTGGAAGAATAGCATCTATTAATATCGATTCGCTTTCTCTAGTGACTTCATATTCAACTTTTGTAGTTGCGTATTCTAATTCTTTAATAAAGTCTTCTAGTAAATTTTCATACAGCGTAAATCCAGCAGCAGCTTTATGTCCCCCTGAATTTATTATTAAACGAGGTGGTATTATTGATATTAGTGTTTTTGAATTGATTTTATTGTTTGATCTTATTGATCCTTTAATAATATTATCTTGCTTCGTTAAAAAAATAGCAACTTTTTGGTAGTAACTAGAAAGCCTAGTTGCAATTCTTGAACTTATCCCTTTTGGGGTATTTTTATCGTAGCAAACTATAAATTTATCGTTTTTAAAAATAGTATTTTCAGCATGTGAATTCCAAGCTTTTTCTTCTTTATATTTTCTCAGTTTGTTTATTTCTTTTATTTCTTTAAATTTATTTTCTATTTGATCGATATCGTTAGTTAATAAAAAATTTATTGCAATATCTGCTTTTTCAAGCCTTCCTGTTGAATTGAGTATTGGTGCAATTTTATATGCGATATCCATTGAAGTTATATTTGGTTTTGTTAATATATTTGCATCTTTTAATAGATAATTAATAGACATTTTTTCTCTTAGTGCAATTTCTTTAATTCCTGCTTTTAGGATTATTCTGTTTTCATTAATAAGGGGCATATTGTCTGCTATTGTTCCTATTGCGACAAAGCTAATTCTTTTTAGACATTTTTGGATCAAATTTTTGTTAGTTTCAAAAATTACGCTGTAAAATATGTAGTAAAGCTTTTCTTTAATTTCAACTTCTTTATATTTAAAATATTTAGTTGCTCGGATCAAGTCTTTTAATGTTTTTTTTCTAAAATTTGGATATTTTTTTATAAAATTTTCACCAATATCGATTGTTTCCATATTTATTATGCTTTTTCCGTAATGTTGATTTAATAATTGATCTTGATCTTCTTTGTTGAAGATCACTATGTATTTGTTTTGTATAAATTTTTCTAGTTTGCTTGAGTTAATTAAAGGATCATTCTTATTATCTAATCTTAGATATTGTTTTAAAATATAGTTGTTTATTTCTATTGCATGAAGAATAATTTCATTTTTTGTTTTTTCTAAAAATAAAAATACAAGGTTTTTAGAATAAAGGTCTGTAAAAGACATGCTAAGAGCAAGGCAAGTTTTAAAACTTACACAACATCCCGCTATCTCTTTGAATGGGTATTCGTCATCTTTGAGATGGGGATTTATAACTATGTTTTCAGTTTTAAAATCTTCGCTTGGGAGATGGTGGTCTGTAATTATTATTTCTATTCCTTTTGAATTTGCATATTTTATTTCTTCAATACTGGAAATACCGTTATCAACGGTTATTATTAAAGATATTTTTTTTTCTAAAGCTATGTTGATTAATTCGTTTGAAAGTCCATAAAATTCTCCATTTGAAGGTATTTTATAGCTCACATTAAGTCCGTAATCTTTAAGAGTTTCATACATTATTATTGTTGCGGTTATTCCATCAGCATCTTTATCTCCAAATATTAATATGTTTTCATTCTTTTCAATTGCTTTATTAATTCTGTTTATAAATTTATCTATATTTTTTAATAAAAATGGGTTGTGTAGTAAATTTACACTGTCTTCAAGGAAAAACATGAAATCTTCTTCTTTAATTTCTCGTTTTATAAGCAATGTTGCCTCAAAGGGGTTAATATTATATTTTTTAGCAATGTGATTTAATTCTTGGGCTTGTATATTAGTTTCTTTTTGTTTCCAAATTTTCATTTATTTCTCTAGAATTTAATTTTTTAATCAATTTTTTCAAGGATACTTTTTTACAAACTTTACCATAAATTAATTAATTTTAAACAGTATTCATTGTATTTATTATTCAATGATATAGCTTTAGTGGATTGTAATTTTCACCATAACCCAAGTTCATAGGCATAATTTTAACTGTACAAATTCTCATTTTATTATTTTATAATAAAAAAAAATATTATTAAATGAATTTCCATAAAATATTTGTTTTGTTATAATTAGCTTAGGAGATTTCAAATTTTATGGATGAATTTAAAAAAGCTAGATTAGGAGATAAAAAGAAAGAAAAGCCCGTAACTGGAATTTTGCCTCATTCTAATAAACCCATAAGAGTCCCTTTAATAGCAGTTCCTTCTCATCCAGTTTTTCCAGGGATGTTTATTCCGATTGTTATAATTTCTGATTCTGATATGAAAGCAGTCGATTATGCAATGAAAGGTAATGGAATCATTGCTTTGTTTGTTTTGAATGATAAATTTTTAGAAAAAAACAATAATGATGCTCAACAGAAGTTAATTATTGATTATAGTAAAGATATTTATTCTGTTGGAGTTACTGGAAAGATAATAAAAAAAATTAATCTTCCAGATGGTGGTTACAATATATTCGTCTCAACTTTTGACAGGATTAAATTTGTTAAAGTTGTTTTAAGTGATAAGTTCCCCATAATCGAGATTGACTATTTAAAGCAAATTCCAGTTAGAAAGGATGATATTCAATCAAAGGCAGTTTACAGCAGTATTTTGCTTAGAACTAAAGAGATATTTTCACATAGAAAAATGCCGGAAGTCCAATTAAATATGGTTAATATTGAGGATAAGGGAAAATTATGTGATATTGTAGCTAGCACTATTTCGTCGTCAAAAAATGATCATCAAATAGTTCTTGAAACTTTGAATGTAAAAGATAGGCTTAAGAAAGTTTTAGAGTTAATTTATGAAGAGCTTAATTTAATTGAAATTCAAAATAAGATTGCTAAGGGCATTCAAGAAAGATTGGAAAAACAACAAAAAGAGTTTTTTTTAAAAGAACAACTTAAAGCTATTAAAGCTGAACTTGGCATAGGTGATAAAAAGAACAGCGATTTAGAAAAGCTTAAAACTAAGTTAAAGGCTTTAGAATTGAAAGGAGAGTCTTTAGAGGTAGTTGAAAAGGAGTTAGAAAAATTTTCACTTCTTGAGACAAGCTCGGCTGAATATATTGTTATTAGAAATTATCTTGAACTCATTACTGAGCTTCCTTGGCGGGGTTTGAAAATTAATTTCGATAAATTAGATTTGCAAAAATCTAAAAAAATTTTGGATAAAACTCATTATGGAATGACAGAAGTTAAGGATAGAATTATTGAATATATTTCTGTTCTTAAATTAAGAAAGACCCAAAAGGGAGCCATTATTCTTTTGGTGGGGCCCCCTGGGGTGGGGAAAACGTCTATTGGAGCGGCTATTGCAAAAGTTTTGCGAACCAAGTTTTTTAGATTTTCTGTTGGTGGAATGCGTGATGAATCGGAGATTAAGGGGCACAGAAGAACTTATGTTGGTGCTTTGCCTGGCAAAATCATTCAAGGCTTAAGAATTACTAAGACAAATTCTCCTGTTTTTTTAATTGATGAAGTCGATAAAATTTCTGCTTCAAATTATGGGGATCCTTTTTCTGTTCTTCTTGAAGTTTTAGATCCCGAACAGAATGTTAAATTTAGAGATCATTATCTTGATCTTCCTTTTGATATTTCGAATGTATTTTTTATTTTAACCGCTAATTCTGTTGAAACAATACCAAGGCCTTTATTAAATAGAATGGAGGTTATTGAAATTTCTGGATATGTTGATAACGAAAAAATAGAGATTGCAAGAAAATACTTAATCCCTAAAGTTTTAAGTGAAAATGGAGTTGATAAGGATTCTTTGAAATTTCAAAGTTCAGCTCTTGTTCAAATTGCTCAAGAGTATGCAAGAGATAATGGAGTGAGAAATTTTGAAAAATATTTAAACAGGATTGTACGAAAGGTTGCAAGAAAACTTATCGAGAATACTGAAGTTAAGTCTTATCAAATTTCTAATGACAATCTAGAAGAATATGTTGGTGTACCTGTTTTTAGAAAGGAAAGTATACCTAGTGCTATGTATTCGGGAATGGTAATGGGCCTTGCGTGGACAAATTATGGGGGTTCAACCTTAATGATTGAGACTGTAAAGACGGAGTCCAAGGTAGGTGGAATCAAATTGACCGGTAGACTTGGGGATATTATGAAAGAATCTGCCAATATTGCCTATACTTATGTTAATAGTATTAAAGGAGATTTAAGCATTAATAAGTCTTTTTTTGAAAAAAATATTATTCATTTGCATATTCCAGAAGGAGCTACTCCAAAAGATGGGCCTTCTGCAGGAATTACAATAGCTAGTGCTTTTATTTCTCTTGCCCTTGACAAGGTTGTTAGACCTCATTTGGCTATGACCGGGGAACTTTCTCTTACTGGAAATGTAATGATGATAGGAGGTCTTAGAGAAAAAATAATTGCTGCAAAGCGTAGTGGTGTGGAACATATTATTGTTCCTAAGGCAAATAGAGTTGATTTAGAAGAGATTCCTATTAACATTAAAAGCGGTATTAATTTTTATCTTGTAGACAATATGCGTGAGGTCATTAAATTATTGTTTTAATTTTTTAAAATTGTTATTTTGAAGTTAGTTTAACTCTAGGTTTAAATAAATAAATTAATAATGGAAGAAGAGTTAGTGATGCAAGGGAAGTTGTTAGCATTGTAAAAGCAATTATTGCTCCAAGAGTAGATATTATTTTATAGGCCGAAAATGTTAAAGTTAAAAATCCTATTCCAACAGAGATAGAATTTGCGAATATTCCATTAAATACGCTGGGTATTGATTCAAGAAGTGCGGTTTTGTAGATTTGGCTTTTTTGGTATTTTAAAATAAACGTATTGAAAAAATGGATTGAATAATCTACCCCAACTCCCATGCTTACAGATGCAATTGTTGCTGTTGCAGGGTTTAAAGTTATTCCAAATAATCTCATTACAGCAAAGTTTAAAAACACCGACCATGCTACTGGGATTGCAATAATTATTCCGGTTTTTATAGATTTAAAGAAAAACATAAGCAATAGTGTTATTGATCCAAGAGTTGTTATAATGTTCATAATTTGCTCTCTTACCATTGTTTTAGCTATTAAGACCTTATCATATACCCCAGAGAAATGATATTTATTATTACTCATATGTTCATTAATTGTTTTAATAGCATATTTTTCAAATTTTTTTATTCCTTCGGTTGAGTTGTCTTCAATTCTTACTATAATAGATATTAGTGACCAATCATCGTTAATATACATTTTTTTATTTTCTTTAGTCCAATCGCTTCTGTCTACCAAGTTTATTAGTTTATTTAGTATAATTCTGTTTTCAGGCAGTTTATACTCCAGCGGGGATTCTTTTTTAATTTTAAAATTTGTGAATTTTAAAATTCCATTAATAGAACTGGATTGAGTTTTTGCAGAAAATGCATCAAGTTTATCTGTAATTAAATCTAAATTTTGCATTGCTTTAGCATTTTTAAATTCACCGGGGTTTCCTTCAAGTTCTATTTTGAAAATCGATATTCCGCCCATTTCTTTTTGCATTAGGTTTAATGTTTTTTTTACACTTGTGCGCTCTTTGAAGTAATCTTTTTCATCGAAATTGATTTCGATTCTTAAAAGGCCTGCAATAGAAATTCCTAGTATTATTATAACTATTATAGAGGATGTATATTTTCTTTTTAATATAGACTTTGTTATTTGTGTATTTAGTTTAGCAAGTTTTTCAAGGAAAGATATTTTATGCAGTTTATTTTCTTTTTGTTTTTCAAGAGATTTTTTTTTAACAAATGGGATTAATGTTAATATTCCAGGCAAAACGGTTAATGAGATTGCCATTGAAATGATTACCCCAATTGACATGAAAATACCCATTGTTTTATAAGCATTAATCGAAGAGGTTGTAAGAGATAGGAATCCAAATGCAGTTGTAAGAGATGTTAGCAGAATAGGAGTTTTAAGTTTTTTAATTGTTCTTTTTATTGATTCTTTTGAGAGTTGTTCTTTTTTTATTAATTTAAATATCCCATTTATTATGTGCACAGCATTAGCGCATCCGATTGAAATGAGTAAAACGATCATTGAAGTTTCTGGCACTGTAATAGGGGATTGTACAAGTCCTTTAATTCCAAAAGTCCAAATCAATGATAATAATGCAATACAAATAGGAATTAATGCGCCGATTATATTTTTTATAATAAGATAAAGTGAAATTATTACTACAAAGGTAGCAAGAGGTCCCAATATTTTGAAGTCTTCAACCATGTAGTTTAAGATTTTTTCTCTTACTATTAAATCTCCTGTAAGATACAACTTTAGGTCTTCTGTTTCATAATCTTTAATTATTTTTTCCATCTCATCAAGTTCGGTTTTTAAATTTCTGCTGAAGTTAATTTTATCACTCTCTGATGGGATTATTATGAAGTATATTGAATTTTCCGAGTTGCCTAAGAATGTGTTTTTTACGAATGGAGTTGATTTTATTTTATCCTTTATTTCTTCTATGTCTTTATCGGTGTAGATTTCTTTTTTAAATTGCGGAAAATAAGAAAATATGCTTGTAACGGCATTTGGAGATACTTTTAAAATTTTGGTTATTTCATTGATCACCTTGTTTATTATTTCAAAGTTTTTTTTATTGAAAATATTTTTTTTATCTTGAAATATTACTATTGTAGATAAAAGTGAATTACTTTTGTCAATGTCTATTAGACTTTCAGTTTCTTCAGTCTTGGGAATAAGTTTTAAAATGTTTGCGTCGAATTTAAGATTTTTTAAAAAAAATCCCAAAAAAATAGTAATTAATATAAATATTGTGAATATAATTCCCTTATATTTAATGCTTAGGCTTTCAAAGTCCATATTATGCCTCTTTTTCACTTTATTACTATGTTGACAAGCTTGTTTTTAATTGCAATTATTTTTACTATTTTTTTATTGAATAAATTTGATTTTATTTTGCTATTTTTCATTGCTATTTCTGTTAACTCTTCTTCATCTGCTTCCTTGGTGAGCAAAATTTTGTCTTTTATTTTCCCATTTATTTGCAAGACGATTTCTTTTGTGTCTTTAATAATAAGATTTTCATCGAATTTTGGCCATTTTGAATTTTTAAATAAACTAGGGGTTTCTCCAATATATTCCCACAGTTCTTCTGCTAAATGAGGTGCATATGGAGATAAAATAATGATAAATGGTTTGAATATATTTAAATAATTTTTTTCACATTTTATAAGCTCATTTATAAATATCATCATAGCGGAGATTGCGGTGTTGAAATTTAGTTTTTCTGTGTCTTCTGTGACTTTTTTTATTACTTTGTGTAGTTGAGATACTATTTCTTTTGGAGGATTGTCTTTTGATAGTTCTTTTTCTCTTAAGTTCCAAATTTTGTTTAAAAATCGGAAAACACCAATAATGCCCTTGGTGTTCCAGGGCTTAGAATCTGTTAACGGACCCATAAACATTTCATAAATTCTTATTGAGTCTGCACCAAATTCCTTAATGATGTCGTCTGGGCTTATTACGTTCTTTAAAGATTTTGACATTTTGGCGATTACTTGAGCTACTTCTTTATTATCCTTTTTGTCAAAAAATTTATTGTCTTTTTTTATAACTTGGTCATTTGGTATTAAAATCCCATTCTCTTTTTGATAAGAAAATGCCGTTATTATTCCTTGATTTATCAGCTTTTTAAAAGGTTCTTTGGTATTCACATACCCTAGATCATAAAGAACTTTGTGCCAAAATCTTGAGTAAAGTAGATGTAATACTGTATGTTCAGCTCCACCTATGTATAGGTCAACCGGCATCCAATATTCAATTTTTTTTTTACTTGCAAATTCTTTTTGGTTTTTAGGGTCAAGGTATCTCAAATAATACCAACAAGAGCCTGCCCATTGAGGCATTGTGTTTGTTTCTCTTGTAAAATCAGTATCTTTTACGTTTATCCAATCTTTAATCTTTGATAAAGGAGATTCTCCCGTTTTAGAGGGTTTATAGTTTGCGGTTTCTGGAAGTTTTAGAGGAAGATCATTTTTTTCTAAAGGTATTGCATTCCCGAGTTTGTCAAACAAAATGGGTATAGGTTCTCCCCAATATCTTTGTCTTGAAAAAATCCAATCCCTAAGTTTATAGGTAACCGTTTTTTTCCCCTTTTTGTTTTTAATAAGCCATTCTATTACTTTATCTTTTACTTCGGAATTTTTAAGATTATTAAATTCATTAGGGGAATTTATTGAAATTCCATCATTAGTAAATGCCTTTTTTAGTATTTCATTTTTCCCCGATTTTGATATTACTGGTAAAATTTTTAATTTGTACTTTTTAGCGAATTGAAAGTCCCTCTCGTCATGTGCTGGAACGCCCATTACAGCTCCACTTCCATAATTTCCTAGTACGTAGCTTCCAATCCAAATTGGAACTTTTTCGTTTGTTATTGGATGAAATGCATAAGATCCTGTAAAAACCCCCGATTTGTCTTTTTCAAGCGAGGTTCTCTTAAGATCGCTTTTGAGTTCTTCTTGTTTTACATATTTTAAGACACTTTTTTTAAAGTTATCTTTTGTTACTTTTTCTACTAGTTTATTTTCTGGTGCTATTACTAAATATGTTATGCCAAAGATTGTATCTGGTCTTGTTGTAAATATTTTGATTTTATCATTGCAGTCTTCAATTTCAAAGTCGATTTCAACTCCCGTTGATTTGCCAATCCAATTTCGCTGCATTTCTTTTACAGGCTCAGGCCATTCTAGTTCTTCAAGGTCGTTTAATAATCTGTCAGCATACTTTGTAATTTTTAAGACCCACTGTCTTAAATATTTTTTTTCTACGTTGTGAAATCCTCTCTCAGATTTTGGTCCATCCGGAGTTTGAATAATCTCTTCATTTGCCAGTACTGTTCCAAGCTCAGGGCAGTACCATACAGGCATTTCTTTTGCATAGGCTAGACCTTTTTTATATAATTGCAAGAAAATCCACTGTGTCCACTTATAGTAATTTTCGTCATGTGTTCTAATTTCTCGATCCCAATCATATGCAAATCCCAAAGCTTTTATTTGTTTTTTAAACTTATTAATATTTTCTTCGGTACTTTTTTGAGGATGAGTACCCGTTTGTATCGCATAATTTTCAGCAGGAAGTCCAAAACTATCAAATCCTATTGGGTGAAGTACATGAAATCCATTTAAAAGCTTATATCTTCCAAATATGTCGGTAGCTGTGTACCCTTCTGGATGGCCAACATGGAGTCCATTAGCAGAAGGATAGGGGAACATGTCAAGTATGTATAATCTTTTTTCTTTGGGAATACTTGGATCTTCTTTTACTTTATATGTTTTGTTATTGTCCCAAAATTCTTGCCATTTTTTTTCAATTTTTGTGAATTCGTATTTAGACATTTGTCCTCTTAAAAATTAATCTACAATTTATTCTATATATCCTTTTAGATTGCATTTTTGTTAATTTAAATAAGTTACTAACAATTCCGATGCTGTGAACTGGACTTGAACCAGCATGGACTTGCGTCCACTAGCCCCTCAAGCTAGCGTGTCTACCACTTCCACCACCACAGCATTATTTCATTATATTTTTTATTTTAAATTTTTGTCAACTTTTTTATTTTTTTTAATTACGTAGATTATTATTGCTGTTGATACTACGGTAATAAATATTGTAAATATAATTATTTTTATTTTTGAAAATATTATTTCAAATGATTGTCCTAGTTTAAAGCTTAGAGTAAAATAAACCATTGTTGAGAGTAAGGTTGCAAAAAAGTCAGAAACAATAAATAAATTGGATTTCATATTTCCCATTCCCGCTGATATAAATATTGCATTTCTAACTCCAAAGGGTATAAACCTTCCTATAAATAAAGTCAATATTCCGTATTGACCATAATAGTAATTTATTTTGTCAAGCAGATTATTTTCTTTTTTATTTTTAAATAATTTATTTCCCATTAATTTTCCAATGTAAAAAGATATTATGTCTCCAAGATAGGCTCCCCAAAAAATTCCTAAAAATATTAATACGGTATATTCATGTTTACGACTAGATAAAATTCCACCCATTAGTACTATTGCATCCTCAGAAATAGGAATATTAAATCCTGCTAAAATTAACAAAAAAAAGAATACTATTGGGGAATAAGCTATGTTTGAATCAATGGATTCTATTATTGTGTTTATATCCATTTTACCATCTATTTCTTGTTCTATAGGTTAAGTATATGCTTGCTAAAGTTAAATATGCAAAGTAAATAATGACAACAGTTTTTGCTATTTTTAACGTTGTTTCGGATGGCTCTGAAAATATTGATACAACAAATATTAAGCAACTTATTATTGTTATTGGTATGGTAATTTTCCTTAATTCTTTAGTTTTTGATGGGTAAATAAATTTTATTGGAATAAAGCTTAGTATAATGCATATTGATATTGTAATAAGATTTGTTATTTGCTCTATTTTAAATATTATGTTTAATATTATGAAGAGATTCCATAGAGAAGGAAATCCTCTGAAGTAGTTATCATTTGTTTTTGCATCTGTTCTTGAGAATTGATATGCTGATGAGAGTAAAATTCCAATGCAAATGATGGCTTTATATTCTTCTCCAATGAATTCCCCTAAATAAAAAAATATAACAGGTATAAATGTATAATTTATATAGTCTGTAATATTATCAAGTAGATTTCCATCAATTTCGGGTATTAGTTTTTTTACTTTAAGCTTTCTTGCCATGGTTCCATCAGTTCCATCTATTATAAGTCCTATTACTGTCAACTTTAAAAGAAGGGAATAATCACCGTTTATAATTGAAATTATTGAGTAAAGTCCTACAATCAAACCAGATGCTGTAAAAATGTGTACAAGCCAAGCTAAAATCAAATTTATATTTTCCACAGTAAATCTCCTTTTTATTGGAATATTTTCTTTATCTCTTCAAGTCTATATTTAAAAATGTTAATGGTGTTTTCTATTGTTGCTTTTTTTGTTAAATCTACTCCGGTAATATTTAATGAATCTAATGGATATTTAGAACCTCCTGTTTTTAAAAATTTTAGATAATTTTCTAAGGCATTTTTTTTATTTTCTTTAATGTCTTTATATATTGATAGAGCGGCCGCAATGCCTGTGGCATACTGATACACATAAAAGGGTGAATAAAAATGAGGAATTCTAAGGCATTCAAGGGGGCTTAATTCATCAAATTTTAGGCTAGGTCCAAAATATTTTTTTAGCAAATTCATGTAAGTTTCTGTTAGTGTTTCTTTTACCACGGACTCTTCTTTGCTAATCATTTCATTAATAATGTACTCAAATTCAGCAAACATTGTTTGTCGGAAAAATGTTGAAACCATGTCGTCAATTTGTGTGAGTTTTATATATTTTATTTTTTTAGTATCTGTTTCGGTTTTAAGTAAATATTCGGCCAATATTTGTTCGTTAATTATTGATGCTATTTCTGCTTCAAAGATGGAATAATTATAGTGTGGGAATGGGTTATTTTTTATGCTAAAGTAAGAGTGCATTGAATGTCCTGCTTCGTGTGCAAGCGTAAACATATCTCTTATTGATTCGTTTTTGTAATTAAGAAGTATGTAAGGTTTTCCATTGTATGATCCAGCGCTAAAAGCCCCCGATCTTTTCCCGATATTCTCGTATTTATCAACCCATCTTTCTTTTAAAAGACCATTTCTTAAAATTTCTGTATATTCACTTCCCAATATCTTTAAAGATTGTAATATTTTTTCACAAGCTTCTTCAAACGAATTTTTAAATATTATTCCTTTTGTTAATGGTACGTAAACGTCGTAGTGATATAAATATTCTTGGTTTAAAACTTTTTTTCTAAACTCATAATAGTCATTAAGTGTAGATAAATTTTCGTTGACCGTTTCGATTAAATTTGTATAAACTCTTTTATCAATGTTGTTTGAAAAAAGTTGCATTGAAAAAGTATTTTGGAACTTTCTTGTTTTTGCAATGAAGTGGTTTTTTTTAAAATCTGAAATAATAAGATTAGCAAGTGTGTTTTCATTGTTTTTATATTTTTGATAAAATTTCAAAAAAGCTTCTTTTCGTATTTTTTGATCTTCATTTTGTAAAAATAGTGTGTAGGTGGAATTGGTTAAAGGGTGCCCATTAATTTCTCCAAATTCCATATCAGCATTTGTTAATGCTGAGAATATGTTTTGATAAGATGAGTAAAGGGGAGTGTAGTTAGCAAGTATTTCCTCTTCTTGTTCGCTTAAAATATGATTTTTTTCTCTTAGTATTTTTTCAATTGCAATTTTTTTCTCTTTAAGCTCAGGAGTATTTATCCAAGCTTGAATTTTTTCTTCATCTGTTTTCAGTATCTTGGGCATGAAGAATGAGGTGGAATTGGATACCTTTGTAGATATATTTACACTCGTAGAATATATTTTATTTGATTCCTTGTTTGTTATATCTGTTTCTAATTGGAGCATTGCATAGTAAGAGACTTTCTCTAAATCTTCCATAATTTCATAGTATTTGTTTAAAGTTTCTTTAAACAAATCAAAATTTAATTCTAATTTTTCATATTTTTTGAATTCTTTGGTTTTAATTTCAATAGCATTGATTGCTTTTGCATATTCTTCTTCATTTGGAAATAGAAAAGATAAATCCCATTTATCATTTTCATTAATTTCATTTCTATTTATCACTAAATTCTCCTCTTTCTTTTCTTCATTGTTTAGAAAGAAATAGTACATTGAAATTTTATAAATGTTGTGTTTTTTATTTTACAATAAAGTCTATACTTTATGCATAAAAAGCCTTTAGGTGTTAGCTGTTGAATAAAGATTTTAATAAAAATTTTTTAAATTTTAAGAATGCTATCCCCCGATGGGATATTTTGTTTTTTTCTTCAAGTTTTAGATCGCTAAGCTTTTTATTATTTTTGGTTAAAAATATTGAATCATAGCCAAATCCATATTTTTCATTACCATTTAAACTTAAAGCAATTTCTCCCTTAATAATTCCTTCAAAATTTGATATTTGCTTATTTTTCGATATATAGCTTATGTTGCATATAAAATATGCTTTTCTATTTTTTTCATTTTTCATTAAGTCTAGAATAAGTTGATTTTTTTCATTAGTATTTAATTTTTTACCTAGCTTATAAGTGTCATATCTACTAGAGTAAATCCCAGGTTCCAAATTTAGTGCTTCAATGCACAACCCAGAATCTTCTCCAAAAACATTTTGATTTTTATTTAAAATTTCAAACAGTGCTTTTGCTTTAAGCAAAGAGTTTTCTTTGAATGTTTTCCCTGTTTCTTTTATATTAAAATTTTGAGGAACTATTAAGTTTAAATTGGGTATATCTAATATATTTTTTACCTCATTTATTTTATTTTCATTTGTTGTTGCAAAAAATATTGTTTTCATTTATATAATAATAAAGTATTTGCGGGTTTAATTGTACAATTCGGATTAATTTAAAGTATTGTTTTTTTAAATTATGTATATTTATTGAATATTTTTTGCTAAGTGTTTATTGAAAAATTTGAATTTTTTTCTAAGACATTAAAATAAAGTTTTAATTTTTTTATTTGAGTATGGTGTTTTTTTAGTAAGGTTTGTTATGAAAAAAAGAATTAAATTCAGAATTATTTCGGGTTTTAAGGGGATTTTCAAGTTTTTTTTAGCTATTTATAATTCTTTGTTTATAGCTCTTAAAGCTATACATTCTTTTTTTAAGCAAAATGTTAGCTTTATGGTTATTCCCCATGTTAAAGGGAATGTAAAAAATATTAAAATTTCTTTTTTAACTTTAATTTTCTTTGCTACTTTTTTTTTGGGTGGTTTTATAGGTTTTGTTTTACTTGCTGTTAATTATGTTACTCTCTCATCAATTGTGAAATCTACAGAGAAAAATTACTCTTTAGCGGAATCTGAGATCGAAGATTTTAGAAATACAGTTGTGGAAATTAATTCTGTTGCAAAAAATTTTTCCAAAATTTTAGACGAACTTAAAACCTCTTTAAAAATTAATTCTGGTAGTGTTGATTTAAATAAAAATAAACAAGATGGAGATCTTTCTAATTTTATTGATTTGCAAATTTTAGAAGCTAATTCAATAAAAGAACTTAGTGATCTTAAAAATATTAAAAGTAAAATAGAAAGTTCAATTCCGCCTCTTAAAAGCATAGTTAAGGTTTTGCATGCCCAAGATAAGCTTTTAAATGATATTCCTTCCCTTTGGCCTCTTGCGGGTGGATCTGGAATTATTACTTTGCATTTTGGTCCTGCTATTGAGCCTTTTACAAGGCAGTGGTACATTCACAAAGGTATAGATCTTGGAGGGGTTAGAATTGGAACTCCTATTGTTGCAACTGCTGATGGGGAAGTTGTTAGGGCGAGTTATCAATCAGCTGGTTATGGCAATTTTGTTCAAATTAAGCATAAGTACGGACTTTCTACTCTTTATGCACATATGTCGCGCCTTAATACCTCTAAAGGTTCTTATGTTAAAAAGGGTCAAATAATTGGATTTATGGGGCAGACAGGCTATGCAACAGGTCCACATGTTCATTATGAGGTTCGTGTAGGTTCTCAAGTTATTAATCCTGATATGTATTTAAATTTAGCAACAGGAGTTTCGAAATAGATGTTAAATTTTTTAACAGTTAAAAAAGAAAGAAAAATATCGTCTTTGTTTCTTTTTGATGAAATAAAGACGATAGTGGGTGTTGGTGATTTTTTTAAAGGAGATTTGGTTTCAAATAATTTTATTCGGCTTGATGGCGATTTTATGGGTACTATTAGTTCTACAAAAAGGGTAATTATTGGGGAGAGTGGAAGAGTTAAGTCCAGTATTGATGCTAATGAGCTTGTTATTTCTGGAATGGTTGTGGGCAATATTTGTGCTAAAAGCAAGATTAAAATATTTTCATCGGGGTGTGTTATTGGAAATATTTCTTGTAAGTCGATTGAAGTTGAAGAGGGAGCTATTATTGATGGATATATGGATATTGGTTCTGAGTATTTTAAGCCACCCGAAAGAAATACATTTTTTTATACTGGTTCTTATAAAGTCAATGAAGATCTTTTAATTGAAATCAATAAGGAATCTCAGGAAGAAAAAAAATCTTTTCAGCTCCCGGAAGGTGAGGATGATAAATATTTTTCAAGTGTTATGAGTAAAATAGATGAAAGTAAGTAATTTGCTTTCTGGAGCATTAAACCTTAATTCAAAAGATTATAAAAAAGGTGGCAAAAAAGTATTTTTTGATAAGAGAAATGCTTTTTCTTCGGTGTTTCAGATTGAAAGTGTAAAAGAGGATAAGCATTTTGTTTTTCTTGAAAATGGCGAATTTAATCTTGATTTGATTAAAAATATGTTAGATGGAATTAACGAGATTGGTGAGAGACTTTTGAGTGAACCTTCCAGACAAAATGTGATTTTTTACAAAAAAGTTATTTCGGAATTTATATCTATTATTATATCATCTTCTGTTTGTCTGAAAGAGCAAAAAGGGGGTAGTTTGGGGGATCCTAAGCGTCCCAAGTACAGAATTATTAAGATTATTAACGAGAAGTTAGACAAGCTTGCCTATTCCGTTTTACAAAACCAAATGATTCAGATTAAACTTTTAGACAGTATTGAAGAGATTCAAGGCTTGCTTATAAATTTATTAATGTAAATTGGGCTTGATATTTTTAAAATGTTTTAATTCTTAAATTAGAAGGGATTGTTAAACAATCCCTTCTTTAAGTGGTAAAAATTAAATTAATTTTTAATTAAATATTTTTTACTTATTTCTAAAAAGTTTTTTATTTGTTCATTTTTCCACTCTTCGGATTTATTTAATTTTTCCATCATTATTTCAGCAACCCTTGGAGCAGATTCAATTGTAGCTTGAGGATTTAAAGGTAGTGATCTTGTTCTTCTTGCTAAAATATCGTCAATGGTTTTGGCTTGCTCAAATTCAATTGAAAAAGCTATTTGGGCTTCATTTAAATCTAAATTTTTGTGTATCTTTTTGTCGAACCCTTCCATATTTTTTAAAATTTCAAAGTCACTACCATAAACCCTAAAAGGTTCAGGAATTTTTAGTACCTCTTCTTTTTCAAGATAACCGTGTAACTTTAAATCTTTTGTAATTGGCGCAAAATTTGGTATTAAATTTTTTTCAATCGCCTTAAGCAGGGTTTTTTCTGCCATTTTCCTATATGTAGTATATTTCCCCCCTGCTATTGTAATAAGATTTGAATCTGATATAAATATTTTCTCATTTCTTGAAATTTTTGAGGTGTTGCCTGCGGCTTTTGGATCCATTATTAATGGCCTTATTCCAGTATATACACTTTTTATATCTGATTTTTCTATTTTAATATTTAAATAGTTGTTTAAATTGTTTATTATAAAGTCGATTTCTTCATCAAATCTTTTGGGCTCTACTTCGATATCTTTTATTGGAATGTCTGTGCTTCCACAAACAACACTATCATACCAAGGAATAGCAAATAAAATTCTATTATCACTGGTTTTAGGCATTAATATTGCATGATTTTTAGGGAATTTGTCTTTTTTGATTATTAAATGACTACCTTGGGAAGGTTTAATGATGTTTGAAGCTTTTTCATCGTCCAATCTTCTTATTTCATCTGAAAATATCCCTGTTGCGTTTATTATACATTTACTTTTTAATGAAATTTGTTCTTTTGACAATTTATTTTGTATTAGGACTCCCGAAAGTTTTCCGTTTTCCTTGTTAAATTTTTTAAGCTCAGTGTAGTTAAGGGCAATGCCGCCTTTTTCGGTAAAGGTTCTTAATAATGTTATTGCCATTCTGGCATCATCGAATGAATCGTCGTAATATAAAACAGAGCATTTAAGACCTTCTGTTTTAATATTAGGAGCTTTTTCAATGGTAGATTTTTTGGATAGCAATTTAGTTTTGTATTTGGTATTTTTTTCTTTACCCATAAGATTGTGATAATAGCTTAATCCGAAATAATAATAAGGTATTTCTAAAACATTATAAATAGGAGTAATAAATGCACATTCATTAATTAAATGAGGTGCATTTAGTTCAAGAGCGGCTTTTTCGTATAAAGCTTCTTTAACCAAAGAAATATTCCATTGGGCTAAATATCTTACTCCACCGTGAATTAATTTGCTTGATCTAGAGGAGGTTCCTTTTGCGTAATCAAATTTTTCTATAAGTATTGCTTTATATCCTCTTGTGATTGCGTCTACCGCGATGCCAAGACCCGTTGCGCCTCCTCCAATTATTATAAGATCAAATTCTTGATTTTCAAGATCTTTTAATTTTGTTTCTTTGTTATAATTCATGAAATTTAAATATTCCTCCATTTTTGGTTAATTTTTCTTTACTTTTTAACTAAATGCTAGATTTGAGAAATTTGCAAAGTTTATTTGTTTGCAAATTTCAGTTTGTTTTAATTTTTTATGATTTTTATTTTGACCCAACATATTATTAACCATTTTTTGTATTTCTTCAATAAATTGTACCTTTTTTGTAAGTCGTTATATTTGCTTTTTAGGCATTTTAACCATATTTTGTTTTAGTTTTAAAAAATCAAATAAATTATTCATAAATTTTGCCTTTAGTATACTTTTGTTGTGACCTTTAAAGTTTTGTGTTTAGCCTTTATAGATTATTAAGAATTCTCTACCCAAGATTTTGATCTTTCAATTGCTTTGTTCCAATTTTCAAGAAGTTTTTCTTTTTGATTTTTTGACATTAAAGGTTCAAATATCTTATCTACTTGCCAAAGGCTTATTATTTCCTCGGCGCTTTGCCAATAACCTGATGCAAGTCCCGCAAGATAAGCAGCCCCAAGGGCCGTTGTTTCTGTTATTTTTGGTCTTACAACTTTACATTCTAAAAGATCAGCTTGAAATTGCATTAGTAGATTGTTTTGACTTGCTTTTCCATCTACTCTTAATTCTTGAATTTCAAAGTTGGGAACGGATTTTTTCATGGTATTTAGTATATCAAAGCTTTGAAATGCGATGCTCTCAAGAGCAGCTCTTGTAATGTGAGCTTTTGTTGATCCTCTTGTTATTCCGATGATTGTTCCTCTTGCATAAGAATCCCAATGGGGTGCGCCAAGCCCAACAAATGCTGGTACAAAATAAACCCCTCCATTGTCTGAAACTGAGCTTGCCAATGATTCTACATCTGAGCTTTTTCTAAACAGTTCAAGACCATCCCTTAGCCACTGGATTACTGCTCCACCAATAAAAACACTCCCTTCAAGAACATAGGTTACGGATTTTTTTCTTCCCCACGCAATTGAGGTTAAAAGTTTCTCATGGTTAATGATGGGCTCTTTACCTATGTTTAACGTCACAAAGCAACCGGTTCCGTATGTGTTTTTAGCCATACCCTTTTTAAGGCAGGCTTGCCCAAATGTTGCTGCAAATTGATCTCCAGCAATTCCTGCAATAGGAATTTCTACTCCAAATAGTGATTTGTCTGTTTCGCCATATATTGTGGAACTTTCTTTAAGTTCGGGTAAAATTGCTTTTGGAATATTTAATATGCTTAAAAGTTCATCATCCCATTCTAATGTTTTAATGTTTAGCAATAATGTTCTTGAAGCATTAGAGTAATCGGTCGCATGTACTTTTTTTTGAGTTAGATTCCACAATAGCCATGTATCTATTGTTCCAAAGCATAGTTCACCATTTTCAGCTTTTTGTCTTGCGCCTTCCACATTGTCTAAGATCCACATTATTTTTGTTCCACTGAAATAAGAATCTAGTACCAAGCCTGTTTTTTCTAAAATAATTTTATCTTTTCCTTCTTTTGTTAATTGGTCACAAATATTCGCAGTTCTTCTGTCTTGCCATACTATTGCATTATAAATGGGTTTTCCTGTATTTTTTTCCCATATAACCGTAGTTTCTCTTTGATTGGTTATTCCAATAGCATCAACTTTATTTGGCAAAATTCTTGAATTTGCAAGAGCTTCTGTTATAACCCCAAGTTGTGATCCCCATATTTCTGTAGGATCATGTTCCACCCAACTTGGTTGTGGGTAAATTTGAGTAAATTCTTTTTCAGCAAATCCTTTTATGTTTGCATTTTTATCAAATACTATTGCTCTTGAGCTAGTAGTACCTTGATCAATAGATAAAATGTATTTCATAATTTTTCCTTTTTATTTCAACAAAGATAAATATCTTTTAACCTTTGTTGTTCTTTAGTGTAAATTCGTAAATTGTAGCGCCCAAAATTGCTCCAATGATGGGGCCAATTATTGGCACAATAGATATGCTTAGGTTGTTAAAGCCATGATTTTTAAAACCAGCAAATAAGAGCAAAATTCTTGGTCCCAGATCTCTTGCAGGATTAATAGCGTAGCCATTCATTCCCCCAAAGCTTATTCCTATTGCCAAAACTACCGCTCCTGTAATGAATGGAAGGAACGGATTATCATTGTGGTTTTTTACAAAATCTCCAACAACGGAAATTAAAAACATTAACAAAAAAGTTCCAAAAATTTGATCAATAAATCCAGGCAAAAATCCAGGAATAGCGGGAAAAGTTGCCATTATTCCTTGAGTATTTTCTAGACTAGGGTCTATTTCTATCCATTTAGGATAAAATACGACAAATGTCATTAATGCTCCGGTAAATGCTCCTAATACCTGAGCTGAAATGTAGTGAAAGAGTTTTGAAACGGGGAATTTTCCAATGCTTGCTAATCCTATGCTAACAGCTGGGTTTAGGTGCGCTCCACTAATTCTTGCTGCTGTATAAATACCAAACGTTACACCCATTCCCCATCCAAATACTATATTTGTGTATCCCCCTTTTATTATTTCTCCTGCTATTTCAGGATTCGAAGGAAACAATACTGTCATAGCAACAGATCCGGTTCCTAGAGCTAATAGTATAAATGTTCCTAGAAATTCCGATATAAATTCTTGAAATTTTGTATAATTCATATTTTATCTCCTTTTTATAAAAATTTTATTTTTTTAAAAATTTTTAATTTTTGATTTATGAATTTGGATATGTTAAAATTCTTAAGACAATTTTATTGTTTTTGCAAAATGTCTAATATTTAATATATTTCAAGTCCCCCTTACTAAATATAATTAATATTTTTAATTATATTTATATAATATTTGTATTTAATATATTATTTTTAATTAAGATTAATGTCAATAATTTAAAAATTTTAATTTATAAATTATTGATTTCTTTCTAAAAATTTGTTTAAGGATTTTTTATTTTATATTAAAATTTTTAAAGCGGATTTTTTGATCAATTAAGCTTTATGATTTAGCAAATCTTTTTAGATTATATTTAAAACCGTTTAGGTTGTTTTTGGAGGTAGACTTGGTGATTGTAATAGAGGGTTTGATTGGAGTGGGAAAAACTACTCTTGGAAATATTTTGTCAAAGGAGTTAGAAATTCCTTTTTACGGTGAGTTAAATAATGATTTTACTTTGGCTGTATTGGATAAATTTTATAAGGATAAATCTAGATGGGCATTCCCAGCTCAAATTAATTTTCTTAATGAGAGGTTTAAGTTAATAAAAGGTGTTTTTAGAACAAAAGGAGGCATTCTTGACAGATCTATTTATGGTGATTGTGTGTTTGCATCTCTTTTAAATTGCGATGGGCATATTTCTGATGAGGAGTATAAAATATATATTGATCTTCTTGATAATATGCTTGAACATTCTCAGCGACCAAGTTTGCTTGTTTATCTTGATTGTGGCATTGATGAGGTTGAGCGCAGAATTAAAAATAGAAATAGAAGCTTTGAAATGAATATCCCCAGAGATTATCTTGAAGGTCTTAATAGGGAATATTTGAAGTGGTATGATGAATATAACCTGTCTTCAAAGATAAAATTTTCTTACGATGATATAAATATTTTTAACGAAGAAGATAAGAATAAAGTGATTTCTTTAATTAGAGATAAACTTGTACTATAATTATTTGTAGTAGATTGACATTCTATTGTTTTATTTTAAGGGTGAGTATTAATGGAGGTTCTTATGAGAAGGTTATTTCTTCTGTGTTTTTTATGCTCTTTTGTTTTTTTAAGTTTGTTTTCTAAAGGTAGTAGTTCTTCTTATGTTGATATTGATAGGCAAAAAGAGCTTGCTATTTTTTATTATGAGGTTGGCCAAAGGTATATAAACGTTGGCAAAATTAAAAAGGGAAAGCTTTTTCAAGCCAAAGCTTTAAAGATTTATCCTGATTTGAAAAAGGGAGTTGATATTAAGCTTGCAGTTAAAGAGCTTGATGCAAGGATTAAGGATGGCAATTCCAGGGTTGTTATGCTTGAAGATGTTAAGCTTGAAGAGATACCTGGAATAGTTCACGAAAAAATAGAAATCAATGATTTTACAAATGCTCCTAAAATAGAATATATTGCACAAAGAGAGAGAAGCAAGAATCAAGATAAAATTATTAAGTTCCAATTTGGAAAGTTTGCAAGAGCTTTAATTTCTCAAAACTTTGATCTGTTTGACTCTGTTATTGCAGAAAAAGTTAACGTTATGGGTAGATTTGAGTCAAAGTATGATTTTATATCAATTTTATCAAGCGCTTCATCTAAGGTTGATGCAGATGAATTAGGATATTTGTCAGTTGATGATTATTACGATTTAAAGTCTTTAAAAATTTCAAAATCCGACGATAATTCTTTTGCTGTTAATGTAAATGCCAAAAACAATGATGTTACTAAAAATTTTCCATTTTGGAAAGAACGTCAGACTTTAATTTTTACTAAAGAAGATGACAATAATTGGTTTTTATCTTCCATAGAGTAAAATCTTAACGTTGTAATTAAAAACATCATTATTAATATATATATAAATGAGTCTCCAATTTTTTCGTAGATAGTTGTAAATGTTGGGGACAGTTTTACTGTTGATAATAGGTACCCTTTTGTAAAAGTTTCCAATCTTTTAATGCTTTCTCCGTATTCGTTGACGATTGCAGTAATTCCTGAGTTTGTAGCCCTAATAGTTTTGATTCCATTTTCGATGCTTCTAAATTTAGCCACAACAAAGTGTTGCCATTCTGCCGAATTTGTTTTTGACCAAGAGTCGTTTGAAAAATTTAGCAATGTATTGGCGCCTTGAATTTTATAAAACCTTGAAAGTTCTGGAAATGCATCGTCATAGCATATTAAAGGAGCAAATTTAAATTTTTTTAATTTCAATATTTCAATTTTATTACCTTCGATTTGTCCCAATATTCTAAAATTTTTTAAAAAGAAGTTTCTTACAAATTCATATTCGTAAAATGGAATTTTTTCTGCAAAAGGAACTAAAAATATTTTAGAGTATATGTTTGCAATGTTAAGGTTTGGCTCTACCATATAAATAGAATTTTGTTGAATTTTTATAGTTTTGTCGACATTTGAAGGAGCCCCAATGGCAAATGGGATTTTTCGTTCTTTTATGAAACTTTTCAGCTCACTATGCAAGTCGTAATCCCCAAAGTATTGTTCTTCTTTGTTAAAAGGATAAGTTAATACCCCTTCGCTCCAGATTACAAATTCTATTTTTGGATTTTCTTGTAATGCTTGTTTTGTAATTGCAATAGAATCTCTAATCCCTTTTTTGTCATTTCCAGGCAACCAAGGGTCAGTGTTAAGCTGAATAGCTGCAATGTTTAGACTATCTATTTCTTTTTCTAATAAACCCTTTAGTTCTATTTTTTTAAGCATTCCGTAAGTAGAGGATGTTATTATTAGCAATATTGGAAATATTGTGTTTAGTAAATTTGTTTTGTTTTTATAGATTAAAAAGTCAGCAATTCCTGAGTTTAAAAAATAAACTATGAATGATACAAAAAATACACCAAAAATGTCTGCTACTTGAATTAAATTGTTGAAATTATTTACAGTAAAAGCAGCAAGTCCCCAAGGATATGCTAAAAATCCGATTGATCTTGAGTAATCATAAAATGTAAAAAGCATTGCTATTGTCATTGTTTTATTTTTAAAGCTTTTTAAAGAGTAATAGAGAAAATAGCCCAAGGTTAATGAATATGGAATGTATCCTATTATGACTCCTATGAATGTTATCCATCCAAATGCATGAAAAAATCCAAGCCAAAAATTTTGCAGGCTGTTGGCTATTATGAAATAAAATACTGTTAACCTTATTAATGTTTTTTTATCTTCTAATTTGTTTAAGGTGTTTAAGGCTATAAAAAGTGGTACATAAGCAACAAAACCCAGAATTGAATATCCAGTTTCTTTAATTTCATTTGGAATTGCAAGTGTTGTAAGAATTCCTGAAAATGCGGCTAGGCAAAAACATCTAGTTTTCATTTTTCCTCTTTTTTACTATTATTATTACTAATATAATGATGTAATATTTAACATTATCATTAATCATTTTAAATGATAGTATTAATTTTTTTGTAGTATTTTTGGAAAATTTATGCTTATAATATGTTTTTAAAGAGTAAAAGGGATTATGTTAATTATTAGTTTTATTGGTTTGTTATTTTTAAATCTTTTTAGTTTGTACTCTCAAGGAATAGTTACCAATAAAGATGCTCAAGAAGAGTTTAAATGGGCTCTTAATTCCTATAATAATGGAATTTATGATGATGCTCTTTTATCTTTTAAAAAAATTTTAAGCTTTGATCCTAATAACCTTGATTATCATTTTTGGACCGGCAATGTTTATTATAGATTGGGTTATGTTGAAGAAGCTTTAATGGAATGGAGAAATTTAAAAGATCAAGGCTATAAGGTTCCTTATCTTAGGCATTTGATTTCTACTATTGAGCAAAGGAGAGGTATTTTTTCAAATTACGAACTTAATTTTAAAAAACTTGTAAAAGTTGCTTCTCTTGATAATTCTATTTATAAAAGGCCGCATGGGTATCAAATTACATCTTTGAGGGCTGATAAACACGGTGGGTATTATGCTGCCAACTTTGTAGGTAATGAGATATTGTATTTTGATGTTAATAATAATGTTAATGCTTTGGTTAAAGATGGATTTAGTTATTTAAAATCACCCTATGATATTGTTGAAGCTAATAATTTGCTTTATGTGACCCTTTATTCAAGTGATGAAATCGGTGTTTACGACAAAGTTCTTGGAGTTAAAAAGAGATCTATTGGGAAAAAGGGCACAAAGGATGGCGAATTGCTTGCTCCTCAGTATATGGCTATTGATAAGAGAAGCTATATTTATGTGAGTGAATGGGGAAATAAAAGAGTGAGTAAATTTGGACTTGATGGCGATTTTATTCTACATTTTGGTCACAGAACATCAGGTTACAGGGGCCTTTTAGGCCCCACGGGTGTTACTTATTTGAATGAAAACATTTATGTTGCAGATTCTTTGAGAAATACCATTGAAGTTTTTGATACTAGCGGCAATCATTTATATTCAGTTTTTACTTCTATTGAAGGGATAGAGGGTCTTAGTAGTGATTCTCCTGGCAATAATGTTATAGTATCTTCAAAAGATGGTGTTTATAAGTACAATATTGCTAAAAAGACAATTACAAAAATTTTAAAAGCAGATAAATTGAATTCCAAAATTTCTTCATCTATTTTGGATGCTAATAATCAGATGATTGTATCAGATTTTAATGATGCCAAGGTTTCAGTTTACAAAAGCGATTCAAGTCTTTATGACAGTTTAAATGTTGATGTTAGAAGAATAGTTAGGCTTGGGGGGCCTAAAATTTATGTTGAGCTTAATATTAGCAGTAAAAGCGGGTTGCCGGTTGTTGGGCTTAAAAGTGAAAATTTTTCGATTGCAAATGAAAATTATTACATTGTCAATCCCAAGGTTGCGTATAATGTAAATGCTTCAAAAGATATTAATATAGCGGTTGTTTTTGATAAATCTTCTTATATGAAAAATTATGATTTAGATCAAATTGTAGGTTTAAATGCTTTAATAGAATCGTCAAAAAACAAAAACTTTAGTTTTATAAATGCAACAAATGTGCCCATTATAGATAATATTGAAAGTTTGACAAATAGCATTAAAAACACAAGTTCTCTTGGTCCTTATAGTGCGGATACTGTAAAAACAGATGTTAGTTTGAAGCTAGCAGGTTCTGGACTTATGTCAAAAAGCTCAAGAAGAGCAGTAGTTTATTTTAGTGGTGGTATTTTAAATCGTAAATCTTTTGAAAAGTATTCTTTAGATACAATAGTAAGCTATTATAAAAATAATGATATAAGGTTTTACTTGATATTGTTTGGTAATAATCCTGTTAATAGTAAGCTCCAGTATTTAGTTAATGAAACAGGTGGTGCTATAATTCCTTTTTCGTCTTACGAAGGAGTATCCAGAGTTTATGATTTAATTTTAGAGCAAAAAACAGGTACTTATTTGCTAGAATATTATTATCCTGGCCCCCAAGAATCTAATAAATATTTTAATTTATCTGTTGAAGTAACTATGAATCAACAGACAGGAAGAGGAGAGTTTGCGTATTTTATTAATTAGATTGCTATTTGATTTTATTAGAGGGTTAAGCTATGGGACTTAATGCGGGGATTGTGGGACTTCCCAATGTAGGTAAATCTACCTTATTTTCATCGTTGACATCGTCTAAGGTCGAGATTGCCAATTATCCTTTTTGTACTATTGAGCCAAATATGGGAATAGTAGAGATTCCTGATGAAAGACTTTTAAAAATTGCAGAGTATATTGTTCCACGGAAAGTTATTTCTGCTGTTATGGAGTTTGTGGATATTGCAGGTCTTGTTAAAGGAGCATCTACAGGTGAAGGACTTGGTAATAAATTTTTGGCTAATATTCGAGAAGTTTCTCTTATTATTCATGTTGTAAGATGCTTTGAAGAAAAAGAGGTTATTCACGTTAATAATGATGTTAATCCCGAGAGAGATATAACCACAATTAATGTTGAACTTTGCTTAGCAGATCTTGAGACTGTTCAAAAAAGCCTTCAGAAACAAGAAAAAAATGCTAAAAGCACTGATAAAAAAATTAGTGAATCTTCTAAGGCAATTGTTTTAATGCTAAAAAGGCTTGAAGATCATTTAAGTAATATGAATCCTATTGTTGATTTTAAATTTGATGATTTTGAATACGACTTTATTAAATCGTTAAATCTTTTGACTTTTAAAAAAGTTTTGTATGTTTGTAATGTTGATGAAAATTCACTTAGCGGTAATAAATATACAGATATTGTAAAAAATATTGCCTTAAAAGAAGGGAATGATTTTTTAATCTTATGTGCCAAAATTGAGGCCGAGCTTGCCGAAATAAAGGATATATCTTATAAAAATGAAATGTTAGAATTATTTGGAATAAATGGTGGCGGTCTTAGTAATTTAATTAAAAAAGCTTATTATGCTTTGGGACTTAGAACTTATTTTACAGCAGGTTTGCAGGAAGTTAGAGCTTGGACATTCAAACAGGGTATGAAAGCCCCTAAAGCTGCTGGAATAATTCATAGTGATTTTGAAAAAGGTTTTATTAAAGCGGAAGTTTATTCTTGTGAAGATTTGTTTAAATTCCAAAGTGTTCAGAGGCTAAAAGAGAAAGGACTTGTTAGAATTGAAGGTAAAGAGTATCTGGTAAGAGATGGAGATGTGATCTTTTTTAAATTCAATGTTTAAATTTATTTTATGTTATGGATAATTTATTTTTCAGCAATATAAAGTTAGTTAGTTTGTTTGTTTTTAATATTGTAATTTGTTGGCTTTATTTGGTTTTGTATGATACAGGGTTTTTTTACTTTGTTGTGACAATTCTTTTAGTAAATTTTTTTATAGTTCTTTTTTATTTAAGGTATTTTTGTTTTATTTCATTTAAGGGCTTTAAGGTATATTATAAAGGTATTTTTTTAAGTTATAACTTTGGTTTTGATGACATTATCTCGTTTGAGAAAAGATTATCCGATAATGTTTTGATTTTGAAATTAAAAAATAAAAAAAAGATTAAGGTTTGTTTTTGGATAGGTAATGGTTCGAGTGAATTTTTCAAAGAGCTTAAATTAAAAAGAAAAGATTTGTTTATTCCAAAATTGGAAAATTTTCCAATAAGATATTATTTGTCTTATGCCTATCTTTGCATGTTTTTGGCTCGAATTATGATTAGTTTATTTGTCTATTATATTTCGCTAAGCAATATATTCATTTTTTTATTTATTTGTTTTATTGACATTAAAGTTTTATTGGGTGATTTTTCAGTTATTAGCAATATAGTGTTGTTTTACGAATTTAGGAAAGATTCAATTTATGAAAGGAAAATCTTTAAAAGTGAAATTTATTTTTATAAATTTTTTGAAAAAATTTTTATTGCTAGAGAATTTGAATTTAACAATAAAAATTACTTATGCTTTTCTTATAAAGGAAATAATCTGACTAAAAAAGTATATATTTTGAATAAAAAAATTTCTTATTCCATGCAAAAGGTTTTTGATTACATAAATCAAAACTATTCTACTGAATTAACCTAATCTTTGATTGACTATATTTAAATTAGTTGGTATATTAAAATTATTGTTTAATAATATTAAGGAGTATCATTTGAGAAAAAATGCATCTGCATTGAAGCGCTCTCGTCAAAATTTAAAAAGAAAAATTAGAAATGTAAGTGTAAAAAGTGAATTAAAAACAATAGAAAAACGCTGTATCAGTATGATTAAGGCGGGCAAAAAAGACGAAGCTATTGAATTTTTTAAATTTGTTGCAAAAAAGCTAGACACTGCTGCTAGAAAGCGAATAATTCATAAAAATAAGGCTGCTAGAAAAAAATCTCGTTTAAATATTTTGCTGTTAAAGCAAGGAAATTAGTTTATGTCTTTTTCAAGAAGACCAAAGGTTACTAAGTCAGATATTGTTGATCAAATATCTTTGAACATTAAAAATAATAATCTAAAATTAGAAAAAAAATACATAAGACTTGTAATAGATGCTTTTTTTGAAGAGCTTAAAGGTAATCTTTGTTCTAATAATGTTATTGAATTTAGATCTTTTGGTACATTCGAAGTTAGAAAAAGAAAGGGCCGTTTAAATGCTAGAAATCCTCAAACAGGGGAATATGTTAAGGTCCTAGATCATCATGTTGCGTATTTTCGTCCGGGCAAAGATTTAAAAGAGAGAGTGTGGGGTATTAAAGGTTAAATGCCGATTAATATGATAGATTCTTATAAATGGGATTGCAAGCTAGATTCTAGTTTAACTTTTAGAGGAAAATTAAAATTTGAAGGAACTTTGTATCTCGATTCCTCTTTTGAAGGTGAAATATCTTCGAAAGAGGGTGTGCTTTTTATTGGCAAAAACAGCAAAGTTATTACCAATGTGATAACTTGCGATACATTGATAGTAGAAGGAATTTTGAAAGGCAATGTAAATGCTGCTAGTAAGGTTTATTTAAACAGCGGTTGTAAAATATATGGGGATGTAAAGACAAGAAAAATATTTATTAATGATAATATAATTTTTGATGGTAAGTGTGAAATGATAAAGTCTAATGAAATTGTAGATTTATTTTCTTTCACTGTTTCACAAATAAAAGATACTTTACAATAGGGTCGGTGTTTTTTATTAATTAATAATAAGTAGATTTTTATAAAATCCTTTCTCAAAAATTTAATTCGTAGAGGAAATTATGGATAAAAAAAATGTTGGATTTGATTTAGAAAGTGAAATGAGACGATTAGATGTTTCTAAAGAGTTTAAGATTGAAGATAATTTGAAAAAAAAAGTGGTTAAAGTTGTTGCCAAAAAAGATTCTGCATCTAACGTAATAAAATCTGCAGATTTAAGTAGTGCTAAGGATTCAAACGATATAGTATTTTCTGAGTTTGATTACGATATTCCTGCTTCAGGTTTAGAAAATAACATTAAAACTTTGGAGCAGAGTAATATCATAAAATTTTTTAATGGCAAAGATTATGTAGAGATTGAAAAACTTTATGACAAGCCAATTACAGAGGTTAGAAAAATCGTTGAGGGTCTTGGAACTAATCATACTATTGCTGTAACGATGAAAAAAACAGAATTAATATTTTTATTGGTAAAAATATTAAGTGAGAATAGTATTAATGTTTTATTTACAGGCGTGCTTGATGTGCTTAGTGATGGTTATGGATTTTTGAGAACCGCATCAAATTCTTATCTTTCAGGAGGTAATGATGTTTACGTTTCTCCTTCTCAGATTAGGCTTTTTAATTTAAGAACCGGTGATATTTTATATGGCCAAATTAGATCACCTAGAGATGGTGAGAGATTTTTTGCCATGGTTAAGATTAAATCTATTAATAATCAAGATCCTACATTTGCTCAAAACAGAATACCTTTTGATAATTTAACCCCTCTTTATCCCAATATTAAATTAAATCTTGAATATGAAAATTGTAATATTTCTACAAGGCTTATTAATCTTTTTTCACCTATAGGTAAGGGGCAAAGAGCTTTAATAGTTTCTCCTCCAAAAGCGGGAAAAACTACTTTGCTTCAAAAAATAGCTAATGCAATAACTACTAATTATTCGGATGTTATTTTAATGATATTGCTTATTGATGAGAGGCCAGAAGAAGTTACAGATATGATTCGTAGTGTTAAAGGCGAAGTGATTGCATCTAATTTTGATGAGCAAGCTAGTAGGCATGTTCAGGTAGCAGAGATGGTTATTGAAAAGGCAAAAAGGCTTGTTGAAAACAAAAAAGATGTTGTTATTTTGCTTGATTCTATTACAAGGCTTGCAAGGGCTTATAATCAAACTATGCCAACTTCTGGTAAAATTTTATCGGGTGGGGTAGATTCCAATGCTCTTCATAAGCCTAAGAGGTTTTTTGGATCTGCTAGAAATATTGAGGAGGGGGGAAGTTTAACTATTATAGCTACTGCTTTGGTAGATACTGGGAGTAAAATGGATGAAGTTATTTTTGAAGAATTTAAAAGTACTGGTAATATGGAATTAATTCTTGATAGAAGTTTAGCAGACAGAAGGCTTTTTCCCGCTATTAATATTAAAAAGTCAGGCACCAGGAAAGAAGAGCTGCTGCTTAGTGAAGAGGAGCGTTCTAAAATTTTACTCATTAGAAGAATACTCAGTGGTGTTGATGATTATGAGGGAGTTGAAGTTCTAATAGAAAAGATGAAAAAAAGCAAAAATAATGAAATCTTTTTAAAGACAATGAGCAATGGTAATTAAATTAATTGACATTATTTTTAATGTCAATTAAACTTTAGTGAAGGTTAAGAGGAAGGTTTTATGAGAAAAGGTTTACATCCTAAAAATAATTTAGTTGTATTTAAAGATGGATCAAATGGAGCAATGTTTTTAACTAAATCTACTTTGAATTCAAAAGAAACTATTAAATATGTTGATGGAAAGGAATATCCATTGATTACTGTGGAAATTACAAGCAAATCACATCCTTTCTATACCGGCCAACAAAAGTTTGTTGACGCAGCAGGAAGAATTGATAAATTTAATAAAAGATATAAGAAATCTTAAAAATTATTAATAAATTTTTTTTACGTTATATTCTTTTCCTATTAGTTTTTCTAGATTGTTTTTTTCTTCTTCATATTTTTGGTTATTTACCAAAGATGTAATGCTATTGTGTTGTCTTATTTGTGCTAGAACCTTTTCGGATATTTCTTTTATATCTTGAGGTGTAATTGTAAAATAAGCATCTCTAGTGGCTTGTCTTAAATCATCGCTGATATTTAGCATTTTTCTTCTATAGCTTTGCAAAGCTTCCGTAGCTTTAGTTTTTACATAGATGTTGGTTCCTATTAAACCTATTAAATAGGTATAAATCTCCCCACTTGTCATTTTATTATTAGCTAATTCTTCCAAAGAGTTTTCGAAAGCCTGATATGTTTTGATGAAATTGGGATCTCTGTATGATGCAAAAGAAAAAATTCCATTAGCGATTGATGCGCTTGCTCCATATGCACCGCCTATTACCCTTATTTTTTCCCAAAAAATTCCACTTCTCAATATATGTTCTAAAAAATTTGCTTTTGGATAATTCTCATCGTTAATTTTGTAACTAGGAAAACATATAGCATTAAAAGCCACTTTTGATTGGATAATTATTATTTCTTTTAATGCTTTGTTGTTTGTTTCGATATTTAACAAGCCATCGCAATAATTATTCTCTTTTAGGCTTTCTTTTAGAGTAAATAATTCATTTTCCAAGTTTTTAAGAATATCATCAGTGTTTCCCGTTATTAGTGCAGATAAATTGTTTTTTAAAAGTATTTTATTTTTTAGATTATCTAATTTGTTTGCGATTTCTTTTAAAGATTCTGTATCGGTTTTTGCTTTTTGCCAAAATTCTCTACCGGTTATCCCATTTTGTAATTCCTTTAGGTATTCATTTAATTTTAACTTTGATTTTGACCTTAATATTGCTAAAAGATGCCCCTTAGGTATTAATAAGGATTTAAAATCGTTTTTTAAACTTAGTGTTATTTCTTTTAGTCTTTCATAGTCATGGAAGTTAATATTAGTTAAAATTTCTTTTATCAGCTCAAATGATTCTTTAATTTTATGGTTAAAGGATTTAAAGCTAATATTAAATGAATTTAAAATGTTTCCATTAATATCCTCGTCGCAACTCTCAGATATATTCATTTGTCCTAAAGTATTTTGTATTTTATTGTTAATATCTATGTAAGAATAGGTTTTTGTAGATAAATCTTGTAGAGCTCTTTTGAATAAAGATAGATATACATAATCTTCTTTCTCTAAGAAATTTAGTTTAAAAAATAAGTTTACGTTAAAAATATTGTTATTCTTAAATTTAAAAGAATGTAAATTTAGTTCTTTTATTTCATTAAGATCCAAACTTTTTTCTATTTGTTTTGGCAAATCTTCTATTTTTAGTAAGGGAAGTTTTGCTATATCTGCTTTAGAGTCTTTTTTGTTTTGATATTTTTTAAATTGATTAAAATCTTTTTTAAATTGTAAAAATTTTTCTGGATTTTGTTTAATTTCAATTTCTTTTGCCATTAATTTTTTTTCAATCTCTTCTTCCATTTCTTTTTCTGTATCATGTGATGGAATGAAGCTTATTAATGTGTAATGATTGTTAAATATTAGGTATTTTTCGATTAAATTTTCGAAGTAATAAATTCCTTTTTTCAGTTTATTTGTAATTTCATCTATATAGTAACTCGTTTGTAGTGTTTTGACTGGATGCATTCCATTTAGCCATCCTTTAAAGCTTTTTATCATTAAAGCAATAGGCAGGTTTTGTCCTTTTTCTTCTTTTAGAGCGAATTCATATCCAAAAAGAATTCCTTTTATTAGCTCTTTTGGAATTTTATTTTTTACTAAATTTTTAAGTTCATTAAAAATTAAATTTTTAAATTCTTTTTCTTTTTTTTCAACAACATTTTGAAGTCCAAATGAAAATACGGATTCCTTTAAATCCGTATTTATTCCGCTAATATGGGCTATATCTTCGCCAATTCTGCTTTTTAAGATATTGATTGTGAATGAACAAGAATCATCTAAGAGTATTTCTGATAGAATTTCAAGACCAATGCTGTCTTCAATATTGTTAATTTCTGTGCAAAGCCAATTTATTGTATATACTCCTCCCCCAAGAGTATTATCGTTTTCTTTAGGAATTTTGTATGTTAAATTTTTCCCCTTTTCCCATCTTTTAACGTTTTCTATGTCGATATTGATATGGCTTTTTTCTTTGTTATAAGGCCTTATTATATATTTTTCAATGAAATTTAGATTTTTTTCGGTTTGAATGTTACCACATAAAAATATTTTGCAGTTTTCAAGTGTATAATATTTTTTATAAAAATCTAAAAAACTTTCATAAGTGAGGTCAATAATATTTGTTGGAATTCCGCCTGAGTCGTATTTATATCCCCCTTCTTCAAAAAGAGAACTACTTGCTATTTCGTTGATTAGAGAATTTTTATTTGAGTAGCTACCTTTCATTTCATTGAATACAATTCCAGATACTTTAAAATCTTTTGGATTTATATTGTATCCTTCTTGCATAAATGATTCTTTTTTAAGTAATGGGTGAAATATAGAATCAGCATAGATATTAAATAAGTTAAAATAGTCTTTTTCAATTGTTGATGCTGCTGGGTAGATGGTTTTGTCTGGAAATGTCATTGCATTTAAAAATGTATTTAGACTTCCCTTTAATAAGTAAAGGAATGGATCTTTTATTTTATATTTGTTAGAACCACAAAAAATTGTATGTTCTAAAACATGCGCAACTCCAGTATTGTTTGAAGGTATTGTTTTAAAAGCTATGCAAAATGCATTTTCTTTAAAAGAGTCACTTTTTAACTGAAATACTTCAAGGCCGCTGTCGTGTTTAAAATAAGATCCCTCTGCATCATATTCTTCTAAATAAGTTTTTGAAATTAGTTTGAAAATTTTTTTCTTTTTCATTTATGTCTTTAATCCTTTTTTTATTTTACAAATTGTGCTATTTCGCTTGCATTAAATTCAAATATGTTTTGCAGCTCTTCTGTGTCGTCTAGTTTAAATGTATATTCAGGGAATCTAATAATAATTTTTTTGTTTTCAAAGTAAATTACTGCTTGCTGTAAATCAAATAATAATTCGTTAGGTAAAATTTTTTCTTGAATTTTTTTTGTGAAAAATGGGAATGCTTCATCTGTTTTAATTATGTCGTCAATATTATGAATATAATTTCCATTATCTTGAATGTAATAGCTTCTGTAATTTGTAATAGGGGTATCATTGATTTCTTGAGTTGAAATAAGTATTATTGTATAAGTATTATATCCGTGATAAATTTCATAGTCTATTTTTAAGCTGAATTTTTTATTCTCGGGTTTAAGCTCGTTACTAACAATATCAAGTCTTGTTACAATTTGATTTACATATTCATTAAGCTCAATATTTAGTTCCTCAAGATTTCCTTTTTCTTTTCCTTCAATTATTAATTTAGGTATTCTAATGTTGTATTCAAAAAATTTTAATTCTTCTTTTGAACTCATTGAAGTGATTATTAAAGAATTCATTTTGTTTATATTTGAGTCAATATTTTTGAAATTTATTTTTGTCAATTTTTTTGTACATCCGCTAAAAATCATTAATGTAGATATTAATACAAAAGTTGCTTTTATTGTTCTTGGATTTAGCATGCGATGATTTCTCCCTGTATTATTTATTTTAATCCTGTTATAAGATATTATATAATAACCTTGATATGAATTAATATTGTTTGTAATTTTGTTTAAAAATTTCACTTAATTTTACTTATGACATATCGTAGGAGATAAGATGCTTGATCTGAAATTTATTAAAGGCAATCTTAATCTTGTTAAGAGAAGCATTAAAGCAAGAGGGCTTGTTTTAGATATTGATAAATTAATTTGTCTTGATGATAAGAGAAAAAAAATAATCACCAAAATTGGTGAGCTTAATGCAAAAAGAAATGACAATTCCTTGAAAATGCGGGAAAATCTCAATGAGGAAGTAAAAATCTCTTTAATAGAAACCGGAAAGATTTTAAAAAAACAGCTTATTGATCTAGAAAAAGAGCTTGAGAGAGTATCTTTTGATTTTGATCTTGAAAATAAGCGAGTACCTAATATTTTGTCTCCCGATGTGCCTATCGGTAATAGCGAAGAAGATAATTTTGAAATAAAAAAAGTGGGAGTTGTTCCAAATTTTGATTTCAAGCCAAAAGACCATTTAGAGCTTGGCAGAGATTTAGACCTTCTAGATTTTGACAGAGCTCGTGAGGTTAGTGGTAGTAAATTTTATTATCTTAAAAATGAAGCCGTTTTTTTAGAAATCGCTTTAATTAATTTTTCTTTGAATAAATTAAGAGAAAAAGGTTTTGATGTTTTTATTACCCCCGATGTTGCAAGAGAGTTTATAGTTGATGGGATCGGTTTTAATCCTCGTGGCAAGGAAAGCAATATTTATAAAATTGAAGATACAGATAAATATCTTGTAGGTACCTCTGAGATTACGCTTGGTGGTTACTATTATAATAAAATAATAGATCTCACTTTACCAATAAAAATGGCGGGATTTTCACATTGTTTTCGAAAAGAAGCTGGAGCTTATGGTCAGCTTTCAAAGGGTCTTTATAGGGTTCATCAGTTTAGCAAGGTGGAGATGTTTTGTTTTTGCAAAGCAGAAGAATCTCAGGTTGTTCATGATGAATTTTTAAGCATTCAAGAGCAAATTTTTGCTGAGCTTGAGATTCCTTATAGAGTTTTAAATATTTGTTCTTTTGATCTTGGTTCGCCAGCTTATAAAAAATATGATATTGAAGCGTGGATGCCTGGAAGAGATGGCAAAGGTGGCTATGGGGAGGTTACTTCAACGTCAAATTGTACAGATTATCAGTCAAGAAGGCTTAAAATTAGATATAAAGATCAAGATGGGCAAAATAAATTTGCACACATGGTAAATGGAACAGCAATAGCTACAACTAGAGTTATTATTTCCATACTTGAAAACTTTCAGGATAAAAAGGGGGGAGTTAGAATTCCTAAAAACTTGGTTAAGTACACAGGTTTTGATTACATTCCTTTTAAGAATTAGAATTTAGTATTTTTTCAGGCAAGGTTTCCATGGCTTTTAATAATATTTCATGTTTTCTTAAGTTTTTTGGAAATGGTGCTGTTAAATTTTGCCTAAATTTTTTAGCTCCTTCTTTGGAAAATGTTATTCCCATGAGATGTTTAAATAATATATTTATTGACAAATAATTTTCGTATTCTTTAATATATTCTATCATTTGCATCAATATGTCTTTTCTTGTGGGAATTTTATCAGTTTCATTTAAGAATTCCCTTGCAGCGTTTGCAATAAAGTATGGATTTTCAAATGCACTTCTTCCAATCATGACAGAATCAACAGCAGATAAGTGTTTTTTAATTTGATCTGAGTTATTGATTCCCCCATTTATCTCAATAAACAAGTTTTTATTTTCTTTTTTAAGATTATATACAAATTCATGTCTTAATTTTGGAATATTCCTATTATTCTTAGGAGAAAATCCCGTTAGTATTGCAACTCTTGCATGTACAATAAAATTTTTAATACCAAAATCTGAGATTATTTTGACAAAGTTTTTTACTTCAGAGTAACTTTCATTTTTGTAATCACTTGATAAAAGCCTTATGCCCAATCTATGTTTGATTGAAATAGGCTTATTTGTATTTTCTTTCATTGCTTTTAAAATTTCGCCTACTTGATTGGCATTGTTCATTAGACAAGCTCCACAACTTGCATTTTGGATTTTTATAGATGGGCATCCAACATTAAGGTTATATTCATCAAAATTGAAGTGTTTTTCAAGAATTTGAATAGCTTTAAGAGCATCATTTTTAGAGCTTGTTGCTATTTGAATTGCAATTGGAGATTCTAAAGGGGTTTGTTTTAAAAATTTTTTTACATCACCCATAATTATTGACTTTGCAGAAATCATTGGAGTATATAATGCAACTTTTTTCGATAAAAGTCTTATTAAATATCTGAAATGCTCGTCTGTAATGTTTACCATTGGGGCTATTGATATTTTTCGATTCATTAACATTGTATAATATGTTAAAATAAACGAGCTAATTTAACAATTATTTGTTTTTATTTTTAGAAGGAGTTGTTATATCTTTGTAAGAAAAAATTTGTTTTTTGTTATTTTTTAGAGATTAAAATTATCTAATTTGAAAAACTTTTTTATTAAATTAGGATTTAATAATGACTATTTGTGTAGAATGGGGTTTGTGGTTTTTGATGAACAGGATTATAAAAAACTTTTGCTATAGGTATAATATGTATGTTTCTTTAGTTGTTAATGCGGTTGACGTTGAGAAAATTAAAGTAGTAGAAAAAAATATTGTTGAGCTTTGTAATCAAGGTTTGTTAATTAATAATGATGGAGGTTCAAGGTATTATTTTTGATAAAATTAATGATATGAAGTTCTAAATATTAGTGGATTCAATCAGAACTGCAGAATTGACAGCTTTGGAATTTTCAAAACATTTTATTTTTAAATTAGGTAAAATTAAAAATGCAAATCAAGAATATTTTGAATTTTTTTCAGTTGATGGAAGCTTTGTTAATCAAAAGCTTTATCCTCAAAAAGATTGGGGATCGTTACAATCATTTCTTATTATTTAGATTAATATATATTAAAGGAAATTAAATGGAATTTTTATATTCTGATGAAGAGAATTATTTAAAAAATAGATTTTTTGATTTTTTTAATATGAATATAGATAAAGATAAATATACAAGTATTGGAATTTGTGGTGGTCGAAGTATAGTCAACTTTTTAAGTGTTTTTCTTAAGCAAAATTTTTCTTTTAGAAGATCACATTTTTTTTTAGTTGATGAACGTTGTGTTCCGTTGAATGACGAAAATAGCAATTACAATCTTTTAAATAAAAATTTTTTTTCAAAAATGGTCGATAAAAATTTAATAAGTATTTCCAAGTTTCATGCTTTTATTTATAACAAAGTAGATGAAACCACGGTTATTTATGATTACAATATTGAATTTAATTCTAGGTTTAATATTTTTGATCTTATTTTACTTTCTGTTGGTGAGGATGGGCACATTGCATCGCTTTTCCCCTCAAGAAAACTATTATTTTCGGATGTAGAAGGTTATCAGTACGAATATAATTCTCCTAAATTTCCTAGTAAAAGAATAAGCTTAACACCCAAATCTTTGTTTAATTCAAAAGCTATTGTTTTGTTATTTATGGGAGTTGATAAAAAGCGTGCTTTAGAAAATTTTTTGAGTTTGAATAGTTCTGTTAATGAATGTCCAGCTAGACTTCTCAAAGAGCATCCTAATTTATTAGTTCTTACAAACATCAAAAGAGATGAAGGTTATGCAGGATCCTAGACTTTCTAAGTATAAAAATACTAAAAATTTAGGCAAAAAAACCGTTGAAGAAATTGATTCTTTAGGTTTAAATAAAAACTTTTCCGATTCAGAGATTCAAGGTTCTATGCTTAGATCTTGGATAAGTCTTATTAAGGGTGATAAAAATAAAGCTCTTGTTGAATCTAGATCCAATAATATTGATGATTTAAAGCCGAGGTTTATTCGCAAAGAGAGTAAAGTTACAAAGATTGCAAAATATTTTTTAGCTATTGGACTTGAGAGATCCGCAAAGATTATGTCTGAACTTGATGATTCAGATATAATCTTGATTACCAGAGAAATTTCAAAGATTAGTTATATTGCCCCAGAAGAAAAAGATCATATTATCAAAGAATTTGAAGAGTTGCTAAGAAATGAAAAAAAGTATGTTAAAGTTGATGATAATTTTGCTTATGAATTGTTGAATAAAACATTAGGTAAATCTAAAGCCAAATCAATTTATAAAAAAGTTACCGGTAATGATATTTTTATTCCTTTTGACTATTTATCTCAAATTGAACATGAACAACTTTGGGCATTAATTAAAGATGAAAATATTAAAACGCTTGTAATAATATATAATTATTTAAATAAGGATCAAAAAAAGTATGTTTTTTCAATGTTAGGAGAAGAAGACAGGAGAGAATTTATAAAAGATCTTGCTAAACCAAGGCAATTGAGTATGGAGACTATAGAGGCAATTTCAAATAAGCTTAAGGATAGATTTAAGATGCAAGGAAGACTTAAAACAGATAAACTTGATGGATCTAAAATACTTGTTGATATTTTAAGCTATATGGATTCTAATGAGGAGAAAAATCTTCTTAATAAAATTAATATGCGGGAATTAAATCCTGTTTTAGACAATGAAATTCGAGAAAAAATATTTGATATCAATGTAATATTAAGGATCATGGATAATGATTTGCATAATATTTTAAGAGAATTTACGGATAAAGAGATTGCAATTATTATTAAAGATAAAACCGATGAGGTTAGAAGTAAAATGCTTTCAAATGTTTCAAAAAGGCGCAAAGAAATTATTTTAGATGAAGAAGCTTTTTTAGGAAAAATAAGTAAAAAAGATTTAAAAACTATGACATTGTCTTTTATTAATTATATTAAAAATTTAACTTTAAAAGGCGATTTAGTAATATATAGAAAAAATGAGGAATTTATTTAATGACACTTGACAAGTTGCGTAAAAAATATATTGAATTTTTTAGATCAAAAAAACATTTTGAAATAATGGGTAAATCATTGGTTCCTGAAAATGATCCGACGGTTCTTTTCAATACAGCCGGCATGCAGCCCCTTATTCCCTATCTTCTTGGAGAAGTACATCCATCAGGAGATATGCTTGTTAATGTTCAAAAATGTTTGAGAACAGGCGACATTGATGAGGTTGGAGATTTAAGTCATTTAACTTTTTTTGAAATGCTTGGTAATTGGTCTCTTGGAGCTTATTTTAAAGAGTATTCTGTAAGGTGTAGTTTTGAATTTTTGACGTCTTCTGATTATTTAAATATTCCAAAAAATAGTCTTTATGTGAGTGTTTTTGAAGGCGATCAAGAGATTCCTCGTGATACAGAGACGGCTAAAGTTTGGGAAAGCTTGGGTATTCCTAAAGATAGAATATACTATCTTCCCAAGGAGCATAATTTTTGGGGACCTGTTGGGTCTAAAGGGCCTTGTGGACCAGATACTGAAATATATGTGGATACCGGAAAGGTTGAGTGTTCTCTTGGCTGTAGTATTACGTGTTCTTGTGGCAAGTATTTTGAAATTTGGAATAATGTTTTTATGCAATACAATAAAGATGGAAATGGTAATTACGTAGAATTGGATCGAAAATGTGTTGATACAGGAATGGGTCTTGAAAGGACGATTGCTTTCTTGCAAGGCAAGTCTTCAGTTTATGATACGGATGCATTTATACCTATAATAAAGAAAATAGAATTTATTTCTGGTAAAATTTATGGACAAAAAGAAGACGATGATAAGTATATTAGAATAATTTCTGATCATGTTAAAGCGGCCTGTTTTATTCTTGCTGATAGTTCTGTTATTTTTCCCTCCAATTTAGGCCAAGGGTATGTTTTAAGAAGATTGATAAGGCGATCTATTAGGTATGCAAAAAAGCTTGGAATAAAATCCTATTTTTTAGCTGATCTTGTTGATTCTGTAGAGGCTATTTATAGATCTTTTTATAATGAGTTAACAGAAAAAAAAGACTTCATTAAAAAGGAATTGAGCACAGAAGAAGAAAAGTTTTTTAGAACTTTATTTCAAGGTGAGCAAGAATTTATTAAAATAACACGAAATTTACCTTCCAAGACTATTCCTGGTGATATTGCCTTTAAGCTTTACGATACTTATGGGTTTCCATATGAAGTAACAGAAGAGCTTGCTTTTGAATATGGCTTTAATGTTGATAAGTTAGGTTTTAATGAATATTTTAAAAAGCATCAAAAGACTTCAAAGAAAGGAAGTGACAAAATCTTTAAAGGAGGGCTTGCTGATTATACTTATGAGACCACCAAGTTACATACAGCAACCCATTTGCTTCATAAGGCGCTTCAATTAGTACTAGGTGATCATGTTAAGCAAAAAGGAAGTAATATTACTGCTGAGCGATTAAGGTTTGATTTTATCCATTCTAAAAAGATGACAGATGATGAGATAAAAAAAGTTGAAGAGATTGTTAACTTACAGATAAAAAATTCTTTATCTGTGAAAAAGTCTATAATGGAATTAAATGAAGCTCGAGCAAAAGGAGCGATGGCTCTTTTTGGGGAAAAATATGATAATTTGGTGAGCGTTTACGAGATAGATGGATTTTCACTTGAAGTTTGTGGAGGCCCTCATGTAGAGAATACCAATGAGCTTGGTATTTTTAAAATACAAAAAGAACAATCCTCATCTTCAGGTATAAGAAGAATAAAGGCTGTTTTAATTAATAAGTAAAATTATTTATTATTTGTTGATTTATTTTAATAAGGAGGTTTTATGATAAAATCAATTTTGGATTATTTATTGACTTTACATCCTGTATTATTAGGACTCTTAGGTTCTACTTTTACTTGGTTTACCACAGCTTTTGGAGCAGGAGCAGTTTTTTTCTTTAGAAAAGTAGATAATAAAATAATGGATGCTATGCTTGGGTTTTCAGCAGGTATTATGATAGCGGCTAGTTTTTTTTCTCTTATTCAGCCGGCCATAGAAAGAGCTGAAGAGCTGGGATATATCACTTGGATGCCAGCTGTTTTTGGATTTCTTGTTGGGGCATTTTTTATATATATTGTGGATGTATTTATTCCAGATCTTGATAAACTTACTTTTATTGATGAAGATTTAACCAAGCACGGGAAAAAAGATTTTTTACTCTTTACAGCTGTTACTTTGCACAATTTTCCAGAAGGATTAGCTGTTGGAGTTGCTTTTGGGGCTTTGGCATCTAGTCCAGATATTCAAACTTTGGTTGGGGCTATGCTTCTTACGCTTGGTATTGGTATTCAAAATATGCCCGAAGGAGCGGCTATTTCTCTGCCTTTGAGAAGGGGCAATGTTCCTTTGGCAAAATGCTTTAATTATGGCCAAATGTCGGGCTTAGTAGAAATTGTAGGGGGCCTTATGGGTGCTTATGCGGTTTATTCTTTTACTCGAATCTTGCCTTTTGCTTTAGCTTTCTCAGCAGGAGCTATGATTTATGTATCCATTGAACAATTAATCCCCGAGGCTAAGAGAAAAGATATTGACAATAAAGTGCCAAGTATATTTGGTGTTATTGGTTTTACATTAATGATGTTTCTTGATGTTTCATTGGGTTGAAATTAACCAAATTTTCCACTGATATATTCTTCAGTTTTAGTATTTTTAGGATTAAAGAATAGTTCATCAGTTGGGCTTTCTTCTTCAATGCATCCGTTAAGGAAAAATGCAGTTCTATCAGATATTCTTCCGGCTTGTTGCATGTTATGGGTTACAATGATTATTGTGTAGCTTTCTTTTAAGTTTATTATTAGCTCTTCAATTTTGCCTGTTGATATCGGATCTAGTGAGGAAGTAGGTTCATCCATTAATATTACATTTGGCTCTATTGCAAGAGTTCTTGCAATGCAGAGCCTTTGTTGTTGCCCTCCTGACAAACTTAAGGCATTAGTATTGAGTTTATCTTTGACCTCGTCCCAGAGTGCAGATTTTTTTAGCGATTGTTCTACTATTTCATCTAGCGTTTTTTTATCTTTTGTTCCGTGAATTTTTGGGCCATAGCTTATGTTATCATAGATAGACATTAAAAATGGATTAGGAGTTTGGAATACCATTCCTATTTTTCTTCTAAGTTCTAGAATATCGAAATTATTTGAATAAATGTTTTTTCCCTCATATATTACATTGCCCTCTATTTTAATGCCTTCAACAAGGTCATTCATTCTGTTTAGAGTTCTTAAAAATGTTGATTTACCGCATCCAGATGGTCCTATTAAAGCAGTGATACTATTTTTTAATATTTTAATATTTATTTTGTTTAAAGCCTTAAAGTCTGTATAAAATAGATTTAAATTTTCTGTTTCTATTATAATTTCATTTTTTGGTTTATCTTTTTCTTTTACCACTTTATTTAATCCTATATAATTTGTTTATTAAAAATTTTGATGTTAAGTTTATCACGAGTACCATTATTACAAGTATTGAAGCAGTCCCAAATCCTTTGTCCAGGTGTCCTTCTTGGAATAACATCAGTAAGTGCACAGTCAATGTTCTTGATGGTTCATTTAAATTAGTCGCAAGTCCCAAATTTGTTCCCATTGTAAAAAGCAGTACAGCTGTTTCTCCTAAAGCTCTTCCTATTGCAAGGACTATTCCTGTTAGTATTCCCGGAATAGCTGCTGGAACCATAATTTTAATTATGGTTTCTGTTTTGTTTGCTCCTAGGGCGAATGAGGCATACTTGTATGATTTTGGGATTGTTGCAAAGGTTTCTTCGGTTGTTTTAACAATCATTGGTAATATCATTAAAGAACTTGTTATTGCCCCTGAAAGTATTCCCATCCCAAAAATTGGCACAAAAAATATCAGTCCGAAAAGTCCAAAAATTATTGCAGGGATTGAAGACAAAATGTCGACACTCATAGATAGTATTTTATAAAATACTTTATTAGAAGTGTATTCGGCAAGCATTATGCCAGTACCTATTCCAATGCATATTGAAATAACAATTGTTAGTAATATTACATAAAAAGTATTTAAGATCAGGTAAGAAATTCCACCATATGCACCAGAATCTCTTGGAACAGATAATATGAAATTTAAATTCAAAGGACTACTTTTATCAAAGTAATGCATTCTAATAAATGGTGCTTCAATATTTTGAAAATAATGCCAAGGCACAATTGCTAGTGCACCTTCTGTTTGTTCTATAGTCTGTATTATTTTTTCTTTTTGGCCAATAAATTTTATTATTTTTAATTTAATGTCCTTTGATATTAAATTAACCCATTTTTCTGTACCTTTGATAAGTTTTTCAACTTCATTAACACCTAGTGTAGTAATTATTTCATTTTCATTTTTTGTTAAAGTTTTTTTACTTATTAGTACAGACATAGCTTTTGTTTTTAAAGCTTTAATGTTGGGATATAATTTAAAATCCAAGGACTCAAATTCTTCTTTTGTTAAATAACCCACAGAGCCCGTTGTGCTATTTATGGTTTGAAGCATTTTTTGAGTAGATGGTTCGAGTTTTACGTATCTTTGATTAAATGAATTGTTTTTGGTTAGTGTTCTTAGAATAGCCTTGTTAGATATGCTCTCAAGTGAATTGGCAATAGGTATAATATCAATTCCTTGATCTGAAATACTTCCCCAGTGTGAAATTTTATTATTATATATATTGTAAATGTCTTTTGTTGAGATTGTATCTATATTCACATTTTTGTTAACGATAAAAGCAATTTGTATTTCTTTGTTGTCTTCTGTTTCAAATGGCACAAAATTTTGAGTTTTGTTTAAAAATAAGGTTTGTTTTTTTTTGAAATAAAACAAAGAGTTATACAATATATACCCTATTAGAAAAATTAGTAGTGCTGTTAAAAAATAAGCAATGAAATTAATTATAAAGAAATAGAATTTGTTAATCAATTTGTTTATTTGAGCTTTGGTCACTTTTTCTTTAACCTTTTGTTTGAAGATAGTATAAAATTTTTGAGTAAATTTGTAATTATTGAAAATAGCAATAGCACTAGAGCTGTAGAAAAGAGAGCTTCTTTATGTGTACCCGAGGCGTATCCCATGTCCATGGCAATATTTACAGTTAGCGTTCTAATAGGAGAAAATATATTTTTTATAAAAAGAGGAGAGCCTCCTCCAACCATTAATACTGCTACTGTTTCTCCAATAGCTCTTCCTATTGCTAATATCGTTCCTGCTAAAATGCCTCGACTAGCCGATGGTATTATTATTTTATATATTGTTTGCCAGTCTGTTGCTGCTAATGCAAGAGATGCAAATTTATATGATTTGGGAACGGCTTTAAGTGATGAATAGCAAACGCTAATTATTGTAGGAACTATCATTATGCTTAATATGAGTGATGAGCTTATTAAATTGTATCCCAAATTGTCTTCTCTTTGAAAAATGTTTTTTACTAAAGTGGCAATAAATGTGCTTCCAAAAAATCCGTAAACCACGCTAGGAATTCCTGCCAAAAGCTCTATTACTGTTTGTAAAAATTGGCGATAAAGTCCTTTTGCTTTTTCAAATAAATATATTGCGAATCCCAATCCAATTGGTAAAGCGATTAAAATAGAAAAAAATGTAGTTAAAAAGGAATTAATAATGAATGCCAAGATGCCATAAGATTTTTGTAGATTGCTAGTAGGATCCCAATTTGTACTAAATAAAAAGTTTAAAATATTAATTTTGCTAGTAACAAATGGCGTTATTCCGGTTTTTAAAATAAACGTAGCTAAAAATATTATTGATAAGGAGCTGATTATTGCAGATATAAGAATAAAAGATTTAAAGATAATTCCAACTATCTTTCTTTTTGTCTTTAAGCTTAGATGCATTTTTTAAAAGAATCCCTTAAAGCTCATATCAGTGTTAAATTGTATTACTCGATTTAACATTAAGTCAAGTAATCTTTTCTGTAATTTAATTATGTTTTTATCCCCAAAAAACCTTGTTCTTCAATGATATCTTGTCCGATTGAGCTTGTCATAAAATCAATAAATTGAGTTACGCTTGTATCTTCATAATTGCTATTTGTAACTATTATTAAATTTCTTTTAATGGTGTATTTATTACTATTTATTGTTTCTTTTGTAGGGTATGTACTGTTTACAGAAAGTATATTTAAACCCTTTTCTATTGCATTTTTTGCATATCCAAGACCTATATATCCTATTGAGTTTGGAGTAAGGCTTGTTTTTTCAATTACCTCTCCATTGGATTTTACTACTATTCCGTCTTGCCTAAATTGAGATTCTTCGTGAGTTGTAAATATTTTATTAAGAAGTAGCTCCCTTATAGATGAATAAGAGCCAGAAGAGGAGTCTCGATTAATAAAGTTGATTCTAGCATCTGGTCCTCCTACTTGTCTCCAATTTTGAATTGTCCCATTTAGTATTTTAGCTAAATTTTCTTCTGTAATATTTGTAATTTTTATTTCAGGACTTGTGATGAAAATTAAAGCGTCATAAGCGAATACAGTTTCTTTTGCTCCTTGTTCAATCTCTTCTTTTGTTAAATCTCTTGATGATATGGCCATTTTATATATTCTGTTAAATAATCCGTTTATACCAACACTACTTCCTTGTGCATCGTATGTTACTTTAGTATTACTGTTTATTTTGCTATATTTTAAAATCATTTCGTCTAGTATTGGGCTTACAGTTGTAGATCCCCCAATTGATACAATTTTTTCATTGTCTTGATTTTTACAGTTGTATAATAAACCTGTTGACAACATAAAAATTAAGATAATAAATTTTTTCATCAAGCAAACTCCTTTGTTTAAGTATATAATATCATTAATTTAAAATAAGTCAATTGTAAATTAACTTTATTGATTTATTGATTAAGTTATAATTGAGGGAATAATAGTAAATATTTTAATTTTTTGGTATAAATTACTACTAGATTTGTATGTTAAGTTTTGAGAGGTATTTAAATGGCGGTAGTGAAATCTAGTGAGATTGAAAAAGGTTCTTTTTTGCTTATCAAAGGAGTTCCCCATATTGTTATTGAAAGAGAGTTTTCAAAAACAGGTAGGGGAGGGGCAATAGTAAGGTTAAAGCTTAAGAACTTAAAAAACAAATTTGTTATTAGAGAAACTTTAAAAGGGGCGGATACTGCAGAATCAATTGAAATTTATGAAGTTAGTGCTCAGTATTTATACAAAGATAAAGACGTTTTGGTTTTTATGGATTTAGAAACTTATGATCAAGTTAGTTTGGACTTAAAAGAAAGTGCTAATTTTCAAGATAAGGTACCTTTTTTGCATGAGTCGGAAATCTATTCCCTTATAATGTTTGATAATGTGGTTATTGATATTAAGTTGGCTCCAAAAATTGCTTTTGAAGTCGTAGAAGTTGAAGCAGCTGTTAAAGGCGATACTGTAACAAATGCAATGAAAAATATTACTCTTAATACAGGGCTTGTAGTAAAGGCTCCACTTTTTATTAATGTTGGAGATAAAGTTTTAGTTAATTCTGAAACCAAAGAGTATGCAGAGCGAATTAAAAGTTAAATTAATATTATTTTTCTGTTGTATTGTTTGTTCTTGTGAAATAAGTTATCCCGAGATAAAAGAACTTGATTATAAGATAAATTATTATTTTACCGAGAATCGTCTAGATTATTTTATGAGTTTTGATTTTGCAATTAAAGTTCTAAATCCAAAAGATGTTTTTAAATTGTCAATAGAGAATAAGAATACCGGTGAGTTTATCCAAGTGGTTAAGGATGATTATAGCTCTTTTTTCATTGATTCTAGCCTTGGTAGGGATATTCTGTATTGTCGAGATTTGAGGTTTAATTTTTTTGACGAAACTTTTGAAGATTTTACTGCATTTGTTCGTCTTTTTGATAAGGGAATGAGGGTATACAATAGAGAGATTGTTATTTCTTTAGGTATGTCAAAATACGATTTAGATGATGTTCATGATTATGTATATAAGTCTAAGGATATGGCAATGTTAAATAAGTTAAGCAATTCTCAAGTATTTTTTGTTAAAACTTTTAAAGACAAGCTATACCCCACCTCTTCAGTTGTTAAAGTTGATTCATTAGACACTTTAGAGATTGATAAAACATTGGATAATTACATAAGCTTTTATTATATCGAAAAAAATTCAAATCTTTTTTTTAAGATTAATTAAAAAGATTAAAAGATCAAATTGGGCCCACCAGGACTTGAACCTGGGACCTACCGATTATGAGTCGGGTGCTCTAACCAACTGAGCTATAGGCCCTTAGCTTTAATTTATTATATTTATTTTTTATTCATTGTCAAGTTCATGTTGAAGAACTTCTATTTTAGAAGTTAAGGCATTTAATTTGTTATTAATTTTATCTTTTTCTTTTGTTAGGACTTGCATTTTTTGTTGAATGTTTTTTATTTCTTCTTGTTTTGAGATTTTTATTAAATCATTACTTAAGTTTAATATTTTTTGGTTTGTTTTTTCTATTTTTTGGATTACTGAGCCAATTGCACTGGTTTTAGTTGTGATTTTATCTTTTTTGGTGGTTTCGATAAATTCTTCAGCAATTTTTTTTAAAATATTTTCTTTATTTTTTATAATAACATTGATTTCGTGTTGTATTTGATTCTTTTTGTATATTTTTTCTTTTTTGCTTTTATATATTATTTGTTTGATTTCTTCTTCCATGCTTTTTACATTTATTTTAATTTCATTTATTATTTTGAATTCTTTAATAATTGCATTGCTTAATTTTTTATTTAATGAAAATTCATTTATTATGCTTTCAAAATTTTCAGAAATGTAATATTTCGTTAATACTTGTTTTTCGAATTCTTTTGATATTTTATAAACATTTACCATATTTATGATATTGTTTATTGCAGATTTGATTTTAAGTATTATTCTTTGCAAATAAATTTTTGTTTTATAATCGTTAGTTAATTCTATTTTTTTATATTTTTCAAGGTTCAATTTAGAAAAATTCATGTTGTATTTTGATATTAATTCTAGGTTTTGAGGATAAATTTTGATTATTGTTATAGCAATTTCTTTAAGGGTTTTTTTGTACGATTTGCTAACAGATTTATCTTCTGTTTTAAGAATATAAATTTTTTTGTTTAAATTTTTTAATATATTTTCATTTTCTTCTGATTTGCTTAAATTGCTTTTCATTTGGTACAATTTTTTTTCTGTTAATTTTAGATTAGGATAGTGGTTTAAATTTTTTAATTCCACTGTATTGTTATTTTTTAATATTTTTCCAAGTTCAATTAAGTCTTTTTCTTTTTCTAGCTTTAACAAACTTATTTCAGATTTGATTTTTTTTATCATGATGACTCTTGTTTTATTCTATGCTCTGGCAACTTTTTTTTCAAGATCAAATTTAGATATTTTATAATAAATTTTTCGTCCATGAGGGCAATGTTTGATTTCTAGTTTAAAAAATTCATTTATTAAAAATTTGCTAAACTCAACACTTAATATGTCATTTGTTTTAACAGCCTTTCTACAGGCAATAGTAGCATATAAATCAGATTCAAGAGAATTTATTGTCCTACTGCTTCTTGATTGTAAAAAATGAATAAGAGTGTTTTCATATTGATTGCAAATATTAGGGATAGATTCTAGTTGATATTTTTTAGAGTCTATTTTAGAAATTATTATGTCCATTTTTTTGTATTCTTCAATTTCACTATCTATAATTTCTTCTATGTTGTTATCAACTATTGTGAATTCAATTGGTATTAAAAGCTTTTGAACAGTTTTTTTTGAATTTCTAAGTTTTTCATATATTATTTTCTCGTGAACTGCGTGTTGATCTATGAAGTAAATTTCATTTACTTTTTCGACGATCAAGAATTCAGAAAATATTTGTCCAATATAGTTAAATTTTATTTCTTCTCCTTCTTCTTCTTGTTTTATGTTTAGCGAATTTTCAAACTCTAAAAAGTTGTCAGAGAAAGTGCTTGTAATATTTTCCTTAAGTGTTGGTCTATTTTGCACAATTGAATTATATTTTCTAAGTCCAATGTCGTTTTGTAGTATATTTTTGTTTAATTCGTTTGCGGTATTTTCTGATTCTAAATTTTTATTTTGTGGTATGTTGTATGTGCTAGCTTTGTTAAAGCTTTCCGATTGGTTTATCATTTCTATTAAATGATCATCATCTGTTAATTGTCTTTTTATTATTATGTCGTTGTAGTCATTTGTGTCTTTATCGAAAAAATTATTAATATTGTCAGATATTAGTTTAAATAAAAATGGAAGATTGAAAAATTTTACTTCTTTTTTTTGAGGGTGAATATTAAAGTCAATGTATTCAGGGTTTATTTCTAAAAATAAATAACATATTGGAAAGTTTCCAGGGGAGAGTATTCTGCTGTGTCCATTAGTTATTGCTTCTAAGAGATCTTTTTGATCGATAAGTCTTCTGTTGACAAATGTTTTGATATGTCTTTTGCTTTTTTTAGAAAAATCAGCTGGTGCTAAAAATATTTCCATTTTTATATTTTCATGCTCTTTTTTTAACACTTTAAATTTATTATTTTCTATTACATTGCCATATACATTCTGTACTCTATCAATTAAGGATTCTTTAAAGTAAATTTTTCTTAGTTTTTGATTTAAATTAATCTCGAAATCGATTTCGGGGTGAGTTATTATTTTTTCTTCTAAAACTTTTAGGCACATTTTTGTTTCAATAGGTTCTTGCTTTAAGAATCTTTTTCTTGCTGGGAAGTTATGGAATATTTTTGTAACATCTACTATTGTTCCGTTTATGGCTGGTTGTTTTTTAAAGCATTTTTCAATTCCATTTTCTATTTCTATTTGATAGCTTTCATTGTTATTTATTGAGCTTGTTATTGAAATGTTGGAGCAAATTGCAATACTGGAGAGAGCCTCTCCTCTAAACCCTAGAGTTTCTATTTTTCTTAAATCTTCTTCTGAGGATATTTTTGAGGTAGTGTGTGGTAGGTAGCAGATTTTTAAATCCTCTCGACCTATTCCGCTTCCATTATCTATTATTAAGATTTTGTGAATTCCCCCTTCTTCGAGAAAAACCTCAATTTTAGTGGCTCCAGAGTCTATTGAATTGTCTAACAATTCCCTTAATATTGAACATGGTCTATCTATTGATTCTCCTGCTGCTATTTTTTGAACTAAGTATTTATCTAAGAATCTTATTTTGTTCATTGAAATTTACGTTCCTATTATTTTTTTAATATTTTCATTTTTTTTGTAATTTGGAAATTTTTTGACAAGTTCTCTTAATGTTTGATCATTGTTATCCTCATTATATTCTATTATTCCAAGCGCGTGTAGAGCTTCTGGACTGTTTGGTTTTAATTTTGTATATTCCTTTAGAAGGTCTTTGGCCCTTGTGTTGTCATTAATTTCGATTAAAGTGGTTGCAAGATTATATTTTGCTTCAATATCTGAATTGATTATTGCTTTTTCAAAAATTTCAATTGCTTTTTGATAATTTTTTTGTTTTTTGTAAAGTATTCCAAGATTGTTTAAGGCCAATCTATTGTTTTTGTTTATTATCTTTTCAAGAGTTGAGATTGCTTGATTCTTATTCCCTGATTTTTCATATGCTTTTGCTAAATTTATGTATGCTGAGGTATTTTCAGGGTTTTTTTCAATTACTAAGTTGTAAAGCGATATAGCATTTAGGTAGTTTTCGTTTTTAAGATTTATAGATGCTTTTAAATATAAATATTCACTTTTTTCTGGATTTAAGTTAATAGCCTTGTTTATTGTTTCAAGAGATTCTTCAAGTTTATTGTTTTCAAATTTTGCTATTGATAGGTTATAAATAGCTATTTCGTTGGGGTTTTTTGAATTGTCGTTAAAAAAACTTAAATACTCTTCACTTTTTTTAAAGTTGCCTAAATTGTTTGACACTATTCCAGCTTTTAATGCGTAATTAAGTTTTTTGTCAAGATCGTAGGCGTTTTTAAAGCTTGCGAATGCCTGTTGCATATCGCCATTTTTTTCTTCGGCTATTCCTTTTTGGTAGTATGCAGTATCATAATTGTTATCAATTTGTATTGCTTTTTCAAAAGATTCTATTGCTTTTTTGTTTTTATTTAGCAACATTAAAGCTATTCCTTTATTATTATGTGCTTTTTTATGTTTTGGATCGAGCCTTATTGTTTGATCAAATGATTCTATTGAGGGTTCATACTTTTTAAGCTTGAATCTAATAATTCCAAGTTTATAGTAATCTTCCTGGATATTTGTGAGTTTGGTAATTTTTTCATATATATTTTCTGCTTTTAGCAGATCTCCATTCTTTTCATAAGCTTGGGCTAAAGTTTTAGAGACATAAGCATCATTGGGATTGATGTTGAGATATTCGTTTAGATCTTTAATGGCTTGTTGCCTGGTTTTTGTGTTTTCAAGATCAATAGGTTTTATTGAATAAATTTTAGATTTTAGGTCTTCTGAGTGCTGTATTTTATTAGCTTGAGCTAAAGTGTTAGAGGCATAAGTATCATTGGGATTGATGTTGAGGAATTCGTTTAGATCTTTAATGGCTTGTTGCCTGGTTTTTGTGTTTTCAAGATCAATAGGTTTTATTGAATAAATTTTAGATTTTAGGTCTTCTGAGTGCTGTATTTTCTTATCTTCTGTATTTAATTGAGAAATGTCTTTTTTGTAAGGATCTTTTGGCATATTAATTAAATTTGGTTCAATATCTTTTTTTATTAAGGTTAATAGTAAACCGGAGGCTTCTTTGTTTTTAAAACTTTCAATTAACTCATTTACTTTTTGGAATTTGTTACTCAAACCTTTTTTGATTAATTCTTTCAATCTGTTTTTTCCAATTGTGACTTTACCCGTATTAATATTGTCTAATATTTCATAAAGCTCTTTTTTTATTAAGTAACTATATGGTCTATTAATTTTTCCTATTATTGTTTGATTGGATAAAGAAGGGTTACTTTCTTTTCTAAAATTTGAAGAGTCTTTGTTAAAAGATAGAACATCATTATCCTTGTTTGAATATTTATCGTTGTTTGGATTTTTTAAAATATGCTCTGAAATTTTTTCTTTGGAAAAATTTGTGTTTTGATTACCATCTTCTATTTTTTGAGCATTATTTAAAATATTTTCATTATTTGATTTTTTACTTAAATTTTTTTTTAGTTTTTCTAAATTAAATAAATTTTTTTGATCATCAACGTTTGATTTGAGATTTGGAGATTGTATTACTTGGTCTTCTTCTTCTTCTTCTTGCTTTGTATTTGGGTTTATTTTTTCCGGTATTTTGCTTTTTTTAAATTCAGATATGTCTTCATCTTCAATACTAACATCATCGTTTCTGTCAGAATAGTTTTCTGTTATTGCGCTGTCTTTAATGTATCTATTATTAAATGCGATATCAAAATTTTCGTTTACATTTGATTTTGCATTGTCTTGACCTTTGATCTTGTCTAAGATTTGATTGGTAGAATCTCTTTGCAAGTCGTTTGATTCAAAAGGACTGCTGTTGGCAATCTCTGCTAGTGTATTTGTAAGCATTTCAATATCTTCATTTTGCGGGTATTTGTCTTGCATAAGTTTTGCAACAGAATATGCTTTTTTATAGTTTCGATCTATTACGCTATTTTTAACTTCGTTTAGCATTATTTCTTGATTTTTATCATTCAATTTGTTTTGATATATGTAGTAGCCAAAACCTCCAAATGATAAAATAAGTAAGAAAATTAAAAGCAATAATACCGAAAAATTTGTACGTGTTTTATTCATCTATATATAACTCCTCTTGCCAATTAAGTTTTTCTAGCTCAATTAAAGAATTTGTCTCCAGATTGTCTTTAAAACCATCTTTAAGTATTTGATTTTTATCTTCTTTTGCGTATACAATATGCTCGGTTCGTCCCTTTAAACTTTTGTCAAGTTTTTCAAGAGTAATTTTTTCATTTCTTAAATAGCTTATTATAAGCAAAATGCTATCTTTTTTTTCTGTTTTTGACCTAAGGGTGATAAATTGTGAGTAGTCGTGAATAGCCATAGTATATGAATCCCAGGCCTTTTGGTATTCTTTTTCTTTAGATGTTATTTTGCCCTGTTGAACATAGGCATTAGCTCTGTTTAGCAGAGCGCTGTCATAATTGGGTTTGCTTTTAATAGAATTAGAATAATATTTTATTGCCAAAGGATAATATCCTTCCCCTCTGTTAAACATTATATTGCCTAATTCATAATATAGTATGTAATCAATCTCGCCCCCTATTGCAATTCCATCTAGCAAAGCCCCCTCTGCTTCTGTTAGTTGATTGTTTTCTCTGTATGCTATTGATAAAAAGTAGTATCCAAGCTGTACTTTTGGATATTTTTTAATAGCATCGCTTAGCGTTTCTATTGCTTGAACGTAATTTTTGTTTTTCATTTCTTCTTTGCCAATTCTAATTAGCCTTTGAGAATATGCTAATTTTGAATTAAATATTAAAATTAAAAATAAAATAAAAATTTTGCATTTTTTATTTAATAAAAAATATATCCTCATTTTTTTCCCATTCTACTTAATTTAGATTAAATGTCTCCAGCTTTCATAAGTTTCTCTTAAAATTTATTTCTTGCTTCAATTTTGTTTTGAAAAAAAATAAATTCTAACAAACTATTTTTTTCATTAGATTTTATCTTTCTATTGTTTTTTAATTTTACCAGATTCTCACAATATATTAAATAACATATTGCTGGTAATAATTTCCTCTCGTTTTCATCTTCTAGTTTTTCAATAAGATTGAATTTTATATTTTTGAGAATAATTTTTAGAATTCTTGATCTTGTTTTTAGTGATCTTATTAAAATGTATGATCTTTGATAATCTAGTTGGTTGGGATTTATTTTTTGCATTTTTATTATTTTTTTAGGTATTGTAATTTTATTTTCGTCAAGATAAAGTAGCATGTCTGATATGAATTTGAAATGCTTATTTTCAATATTGGGATAAAAAGATAGAAAATATACAAATATTTGATTTTGTATTTCAAAAGTTTTGGTTTTAAAAAAATCTTTCATATATTGATAAAAAATTTTTTTATCAATATTATCGGCATAAATATAGAATGCAATCCATCCATAAGTTTCTATATTTTTAGAATTTTTTTTGACATAGTGCATCATACTTTGTATGAATACATTTTTAATGTATTTTTCTTTAAATATGGGAGAGCTTTCGTAAGGATTGAAATTTGTTTTGTCAAAAGATATAAAAAAATCTTCTGTTTGAAATTTTGCGTTTATAATTTCTTTGATTTTTTCTTTTATGTTGATTAATTTATGTTTTTCAATGTATTCAAGTGCAGCTATGAAAGATTCCCAATTATTCGATATTTTGTCTTTAAAAAACCAAGTTAAATATTTTTTTATTATTGTTTTTTCAATCACATATAAATAACACTTTAATGTGTCTTTAAAATCTTGTGGAGTGTATTGTGTAAAATCACTGAAGAAATAATTAAAGTTAATATTTTTACTCGAACCTTTGTAAAAAATTTCATTTAAACTTAAAGTTTTTATTGCACGCAAATAGTTTAAAATTTCATTGTATTTTAGTGTTAAAACTTCTTCTTCCAAGTGTTTGTAATGCTTTATTAAGATTTTGATGAAAATGCTTCTACTTAAACACCCAACCGGCCAATATGTAAGTATTAGTATTTTTTTTAGTTTTATTAATCTGCTTTCTTTATTGATTAAGCTTGATTTAAAAACTTTTTGATTTTCTAATTGATTTTTAAAATTTTTATTTAATATATTTAATATTTTAATTTTATTCTTGTTTCTTACAGCTACTAGAATGTCTATTGTTTGCTCTAAGTTATCAATGTTAATATTGCTAGAAAAGTTTAATATAATTTGCTTGTAAATGTTTTTTTTTTCTTGAGAATAATAAGGGTTATTTTGTATTTCAATTAGTTTTAAAAAGTTGTTGGATTTTAGTTTATATGTTATTCCCAGGGTTTTGGGACTGAAATTGTCTTCTTTACTTATTTGAGTGAGATTTTTACTTCTTATGATTTCTAATATCCATTTTTTGATTATTTCAGTTTTAGTTTTTTTGTAGTAGTATTCTTCAAGTGAAGTATTTAATTCATTTTTTTCCTTTTCATAATCATTGCTAATTTTAATAAGTTCAATTATTTCAGGTTTTTCTAATTTGTAAAGTTGAGAAGAAATACTATATTTTAAAACTTTTTCTTCTATATGTTTGATTATGTACTTTTTTAATGTAGCAAGGGAATCATAAAATTCTGGATCCTTTTTAATCGTTTTCATCTATTCCTTTTTTTATAATTTCCATTAAATTTTTATCTTTTTTTGCAAAATTTATTATTGCCTCTAAATAACCCTCAAGAGTTCCTATGTCAATTCTTTTCCCCTTAATATTTTTATACAATACTTTTTTTTGACTCATCAGCTTTTTTAAAGCATAAATGTGAAAATATTCACCTTTTTGATGTAGTTTAAATCCTTCTTCTAAATGTTCAAAAAACTCATGGTTATACAAAAATCTTCCAATAGATGCTTTATTGCTAGGCTCATTTCCAATTTTTGGTTTTTCAACAATGTCTTTTACGTGGATTTCGTCTTTGTAGAGTTCTATTACTCCGTATCTGTTTATATTTTCTGGATTTTCAATGATAGATATTATATTCTTTCCGGTTTTTTCATGAAGTTTGATTAATTGTAAGCTTAATGGTGGATTTCCAATGTGAAGATCGTCAGGGTAGGCCACAATTACGGGCTCTTTATTTATCCAGGGTTTTGCATAAAGCAGTGCATTTCCCGTGCCCAACATTTCTTTTTGTCTTATGAAGCTTATATTAATTTTTTTATTTTTAATCTTTTCCAACTCATTTTTTTTATTCTCTTTTAAAAAATTATTTTCAAGTTCAATTTCTCTGTCAAAATAATCCTCAAGAGCTTTTTTTCGCCTTGAGCTTATTAATAAAATATCTTTTATTCCTGAATCAATAAATTCTTGGATAATATAATCTATAGCTGGTTTGTTTAAAATTGGTAACATTTCTTTTGGGATTGTTTTTGTTATTGGTAAAAACCTTGTTCCATATCCAGCTGCTAGAATAATGCCTTTCATTATTTTCTCTCTTGAAATAAGATTATAGCAAAAATTTAATTTTATATATTGATCTATTCAATGTTTTTAAAAATTGTTTTAAAATTTTTTTTATGTATGTAAGTTCGGGTAAATATAAAGGTAAAAAAATTTTTTTCCCCAGGGCTAGCACTGTTAGGCCCGTGATGTCCCTTGTAAGAGAAGCTTTTTTTTCTATTATTTTCAAGGATATTATTAATTCAAAATTTTTAGATGTTTTTGCGGGGACTGGTATAATGTCCGTTGAAGCTCTTAGCAGAGGAGCAAGTCTTGCGCATCTTGTTGAATGCAATAAAAAAATTAAAATTACATTGGAGAAAAATTTTAGCTTTGTTGAGGAATTTTATAAATTTTTTTTTCAAAGAGCAGAAGATTTTTTAGGCAAAAAAGATCTTTTTTATGATTTTATTTATCTTGATCCTCCTTTTAATTATAAAAATAAGGTTAATTTACTTGAAATTATTCTAAAAGGTAAAATTTTAAATGATAAAGTTAATATTATTATGCATTGTCCTTTTAGCGAAGATCTGGATATAAATACATCAAAATTTTCAGTTTATAATTTGAAAAAGTATGGGGGATCAAAACTTATTTTTTTAAGGCTATTGTAGGGTTTGGTTTTCTTTCATAGTTAAAGAGAATGAGTTGAATTTCATTTTTATTTAATTCTTGAATGTTGTTTTTTATTACAAAATCGTCCACCATTTTTAATGGATTTTTTTTGTAATTTCCATTTATATCTTTTATTAAAATTTCCTTGTTTTCAAGATCCATTATTATTTCTTCTATTTTGTAAGTTTGGTTTTTTTTGTTTATTATAGATAAATTTGGCAAAATGTTCATTTTGTATTCAATAACAGCAGCTTGGAAAAGATTTTCATTATTATTTTCTTTGGCGACTCTTACTATTTGTCCATAATCAAAAGGTGCAAGTATTGTTAGAAAATTTTCTAGCATCTTAATGTCAAATTTTTTGTTTTTTGCTTGCTTGCTTGGTTCTTCTTTGTTCCAATAGTATTTTCCGCTATTTTCTATTAGGAATTTGATAGCTTCTAAAGGGTTGGCGCTTTCTTTTATTATTATTGGATTTACCAATTCATCGTAAGTATCTATTACACAAAAAATTCTAACAAGTTCATGAATGAATTTGTTAGTTTTTAGCTGAGGATATCCAGTTGCGTCAAGGTAGTCTTTTTGCCCATTGATTATCATTTTTGTAATAGCCGAAATATCCTCCCTTGTTCTAAACAAATTTTTGGCAATGTTAACATTTTTTTCCAAGTGTTCTATTTTTAATTTGTGTTGTTCTTTTAAATTTTTATCTTTAAGGCTTATTTTATTTCCTATATTTTCCAATATTGTTATATGCATTAATCCTATTGAGTGTAGCAATGATCCAAGTGACGCTTGTAGTATTATATCTTCTACATAAAAAAATTCTGTAAATTCGGTATATTCATTTTTATCAAGAAAAAATTTGATAGTTGAACGAGGTGCATTTTGCAAAGATCTTATTTTGTTTAAATTTGCAATTGTAATTAAAAAATAAATTGTTGTGTCTACTGAATGTAGCAGTATTGAATCGCCTTCTGCTTTGACTTTTCCTTTATAAAACTCATAATCTCTTCTAGCAGAATATAAATATAATTTTTTTAAAGTTTTTTTATCGTTAAGATTTTCTTTTGTCCTAAGTTTTTGAACATCAAAATAATGATATATTTCTAATAAAATTTTTTGCAAAGATATTATTTTGTGTCTTGGAAGTATTTTAAGACTTCCTTCTAGTATTTCTTTCCAATAAATTTGATTGGGCTCAGCTTCCATTAATGTATTTATTTTCATGAGTGGTTTTTTCCCTTTGGTAAAAAATATTGGGTCGTCTTCCTTAAAGGGCTTATATACGTCTTTTAGATTATCTATTAGTTTTTCTCTTAAATAATTAAGTTCATCATTTAAAATTTCTTCATTTATTTTTTTTATCAAGGTCTCATACGACTCATCTTCTTCTTTTTTGAGTACAGGAATGTACGATGTATTACCTTTGGCAAGTATTTTGATAATTTTTTCATTTACTCTTGTGCCAAGTTTTGATAAATTCCCTATTCTTGCAAAAATTACGTCTTCTTCACTTAGATCCTTTATTTGCTTTATTTCTTTAAGTATCACTTTTAGATCCTTTTAATCTTTAAATAAATGATGTCGCCGAGGAGAATCGAACTCCTGACACAAGGATTTTCAGTCCTATGCTCTACCAACTGAGCTACAGCGACAATTGTGATTTAGTTAACATGCTGCCGAGGAGAATCGAACTCCTGACACAAGGATTTTCAGTCCTATGCTCTACCAACTGAGCTACAGCAGCTTTTTTCCTCTAGTATCTTAATTTTTTCATAAGTATATATGTTTGTCAACTCTTTTTAAATTTTAGATTTTTGAATGTAGCGTTAGAAAATGATTTATGACCGGCTTTAGACTTTAGAATAAGCAATTTTGAAAATTTAGTTATTTTTTAATGTTGTGTAGCAATATATTGTTTGAGGTAACTTTTTAAATGATTTTAATTTTTTAAAAAATTTAAATAAAGATTTGCATTGTTATTTGATTTATAATAACAATGTTTTAAGGTGTGTATTTCATAAGTATTTAAGGAAAAAATTTATTCATGAAATTTTCAATCTCTTTTGTGAAGATATTGAAAAAAGTCCATATCTGTTGAGAAAATTTTTCTCTTATCTTTTAATACTGCTTTGTAGCTTTCTAATGCCTGCCAAAATTTATAAAATTCAACATTTTTACCATATGCATTTGAATAAATGTTTGCGGCTTCTCGGTCCCCTTCAGCTTTTATTTTTGCAGCAGTAGCTTTTGCTTCGCTTAATAAGCTAAGTTTTTCTTTTTCTATGCTTCCAAGAATTTCTGTTTTTTCAGCTAATCCTATACTTCTTTGTTCTTCTGCTATTTGTTGTCTTTCTGAAATCATTCTATTGTTTACAGATTCAATAAGGCTTGGATCGTAAGTAACTTTTCTTATTAGCACGTCAACGATTTCAATCCCAATATCTTTAGTATTGTCATTTGCTATATCGATTATTTCTTTTTCGATTATCTTTCGTCCTTTTGTTATTTGATAAATACTATTATTGTTTGTTTCTTGGGGAGTGAGTATTCCGTTGGACAGGCGTTGAATTGGATCGTTTGAGCTTCTTATAATTTCAAGCAAAGGGTATTTTGCAATAACTCCTCTAACGGCCGGTTCAATTGCTGCATCAATTCTAACGTAAGCCCTGTTCATTGTTTTTATTGTTGTATAAAATTTATTTATGTCTGCAATTTTCCATCTAGCTGTTGTATCAATCCATATTAATTGCTTTTCTTCTCCCCCTGTTGGGATTCTTTGAGGTTCTCCATCCCATCTAAGAATGATTTTGGGAAATATTTGTACATTTTCAATTAATGGGATTTTATATTTAAGCCCGGCTAAATTTTCAGTTCTTTGAATTTTTCCAAGTCGAGTGGTTATTGAAATTTCATTTTCTTTCAAAATATAAATTGGTTGAAAAATAGACAAAATAGCCAAGCAAGCTATTATTGTAAAGGCTATAATTTTTACAGTAGATAATAAAAGATTTATTATAAATTTCATTTATTTCACCTCTTTAAATGGTAGAAAATTTTTGAAGTTTTTGTCAATTATTTCAATATCGTCTTTGTTTTCAAGTATTTCTTTCATAGCTTCATTGTAGAGTCTTTCTTTTGTAATATCGGGATCTTTTAAGTAAGCGTCTAGTATGGCATTAAAAATTTCTGTATCTGCTAACGCATTGTTTATTCTGCTTTCTTTGTATCCCCTGGCCTCTTCAATAACTTTTAATGCCTCACCTTTAATTTTAGGTACTATTTGATTAAATTCTCTTTTCCCTTCGTTTATATATTTGTTTTTGTCTTGAATGGCAATGTTTACATCTTCAAAAGCTTCATAAACTTTTCCTTTTGGGGGTAGGGCATTTCTAATTTGTACTTGCACTACATCAATCCCCAAATTATAGTTATCTATTATTTCATTCATAGAAGATTTTACACCTTCTGTGACTCCTACTCTGTTGTCATTGATTATTTCAAAAATAGTATTATCTCCAATTAATCTGTTCATTGATGATTTTGCAATATCTTTAATTGTTGTCTCGGGGTCTTCTACTTTAAACTTATATGAGTAAGAGTCGCTTATTTTGTATTGTACCAACCATTCAATGTTTATGATATTTAAATCCCCAGTTATAATCATCCCCTCATCACTTTCATTGTCATTTCCTCTAATATCGTTTGGAGATATTATAAACCCAAATTTAATTTCCTGAACTATTTCTACAGGTAAGATAAATTTTTCTTCAATTAATGGAATCTTCATATGTATCCCTGAACCAAGAGTTCTGTTAAGCTTGCCAAGGCGAAGTACAATTGCTTCTTCTGATGGTCCGACTATGAATATGTTTGCAATAATTATTATTGATATTAGTATTAAAGTAATAATAATTATTAAATATTCGTAAGTTTTATTAAAAATTTGTTTTATGTCAAACATCTGCTTCCCCCAATGTTTTTAATTATTTTTATTTTTTAAGCGAATTTTATCACTACTTTTTAGATTTTATAAAGGTTATTGTTTCGATTTTATTATTCTGAATTTCCTTAATAAAATATTCTCCATCAGTTGTTTTTACGGTTTCGTCTTTTGTTGGTATTTTGTCAAGTAGATCTATTAAGTATCCCCCAATTGTATTTGTATACTCTTTATGTTTAATGGATATTCCAATTATCTCTTCAATCTCATCAAAAGTAGTTTCTCCAAGTATTGAGTAAGTATTGTTACTGATTTGTGTGATCAGAGGTTTTTCTTCTTGAATGTCGTATTCGTCAGATATTGCTCCGAAAATTTTTTCAACTATGTCTTCTATTGTAAGTATTCCTGAAAAACCGCCATACTCATCAATTACAATTGCCATTATTTTTTGCTTTTTTCTCATAATATCTAGTATGTCTTTTATTCTTTTGTTTTGCTGTACAAATACAGCCGGTTTAATAAATTGAGAAACGTTTTTATTCATATCTTTTTTATTGACCTCTATAAGGTCTTTAGCTATTAAAATTCCAATTATTTGTTCTCTGCTTTGCCTTTTGTATATTGGAATCCTAGAATATCCTTCTTCTTTAATCAATTTAATTACATCTTTTAGTTTTGATGAGCTTGAGAGCGAAAAAACCTCTGTTCTGTGAGTCATGATCTCAGAAGCTCTTACCTGATCTATATCTAACATTTTTTGCATAAATATTCTAGAGTCGTTTTTTAAAATTCCTAAATTTCCTGCCAAAGAGAGCATATTTTTGATGCTCTCTTTGGTTATTTTATAGCTCGTTTTAATTTTAAGGAAATTTAATATTTTTTTTATTATTTTGTTTATTATATATATTAGAGGAGTAAATATAATAATTAACGGTTTTAAAAAAAATGACATAGATAGAGCAATAATTTCATTGTTTAGAATTGCAATTTGTTTTGGAAGTATTTCTGCAAAAATTAAAACAATTATTGTTATTAGCCCTGTTGATATTGCAAGTGCACTGTTTCCATATTTTTCAAGTACAAATTTTGTTGTAAGTGTACTTGCAACAATATTTGATATATTATTCCCAATAAGAATAGTGGTGATTAATTTTGAAGGAGATTGCACCAAGTTGTATACCGATATTCCCAATTTTCCTTTTTTTTTAATGTCTTGTATCTGAATTATGCTTAAGGAAGTGTAAGCTGTTTCAGATGCTGAGAAAATAGCAGATAATATTATAAATAGTAGTATCACGATTAATTCTAGCATATATGTATTATTTTAATTTATCTTTAATAAAAATGCTTTAAATTATACTCTTAAGCAGTAAAAATATTTTTGATTTGACTTTTAAAGGCGCTGACCGGAATCGAACCGGCGAATCAAAGTTTTGCAGACTTCTCCCTTAGCCACTTGGGTACAGCGCCTTGCAACATTGCTTAGTTTATTAAAAAAATAGGAAATTGTAAACATATTTTCTATTTAAGGATAATTTTGGATTTCTTAGCTATTTTTATTAGTTTTATGTAAAATTTTAATATATGAATAAAAAACTTAATAATGTTTTATTAAAATTGGATCAAAATTTAATAAGATTTGTAAAAGGTTCTCTTGATTTAGAAATATCAGGGGTTACTTACAGTTCTAAATTAGTTTTGCCTGGTTTTGTGTTTTTCGCTCTTCCAGGAATTCATTTTGATGGACATGATTTTATTGAAAACGCAATTCAAAAAGGTAGTAATGTTATTGTATGTTCACGAGATATTTATTTTTACAACCCCAATGTTACTTATATTAAGGTGGATGATTTTAATATAAGAAAATTTATGTCTAATTTTTCAAATATTTTTTATGATGAGCCTTCAAAAAAATTAAAAGTTATTGGAGTTACTGGTACTGACGGTAAAAGTTCCGTTTGTTATTACATATACTTGCTTTTGAAAAATAAAGGCGTTAGAGTAGGCTTTATATCGACAGTATTTTTTGATGATGGTAGTGGGAGTTTAATTAAAAACCCTTACAGACAATCAACTCCTGAGTCTACAGAAATTCATTTATTCTTAAACAATATGGTTGAAAATGAGGTTCAATATGCGATTCTTGAATCTACTTCTCATGGGCTTGATCGTGAAACAGCAAGGCTTATTGATGTTAATTATTTTGCGGTTGTTTTTACTAATATTGGACATGAACATCTTGAATTTCATGGTACAATTCAAAATTATCTGAATGTAAAGCTAGGGCTTTTCCGATCAGTTAGTGACGATGTGGGTTTTGGAGTTATTAATCTTGATGACTTTTATTCTTCTGAATTTAAGAATGCTGTTAAAAAATCCTTTACTTATAGTTTAAAAAGTAGTCAAGCAGATTTTTTTGTCAGCTTTATTGATGAGAAAATAGATTCTACCGATTTTGAATTTTATCACAAAGGAGTTAAATATTTTGCTAATGTTAATCTGTTGGGGAGTTTTAATGTTGAGAATGTGATGGCTGCTCTTATTTTGGTTTCTCAAATTTTAAATAGTGACATTCAAGACATTGTTGAGAGTCTTATTTGTCTTAAAAGTCTTGATGGGCGTATGGATAGTGTTAACTTGGGGCAAAATTTTTCTGTAATAATTGATTATGCTCATACACCCGGTTCTTTTTCTAAGCTTTTTCCTATTTTTAAAAGATTTGCTTCAAATAGATTGATTTCTGTTTTTGGCTCTGCAGGAGAAAGAGATGTTGCAAAAAGATTTTTACAAGGGCAAATTTCAGATATTTATTCTGATTTAATAGTACTTTGCGATGAAGATCCAAGAGGAGAGAATAGTATGTGTATAATTAAAGATATTGCAAAAGGAATTGTGAAGAAAGTCGTAAATCAGAATTTATTTTTCATTCCTGATAGAATGCAGGCTATTGAAAAAGCAATAAGTCTTGCAATAGAGGGAGATTTGGTTGTGGTTTTAGGCAAAGGTCATGAAAGTTCAATAATTTATAAAAATAGAGAAGTTTTTTGGAATGAGCAAGAAGTAGTTAAAAACGCCATTTTGAGTTTAGAAAAATCAAAAAAGGAGAAGTGATGTGCAAAAAAATCTTATGTTAATATTTGGTGGTGTGTCTTTTGAACATGAAATTTCTTGTAAATCCGCTTATAGTATTTATATAGCTCTTTTAGATCTAAATAAATATTATGTTTATCCTGTTTATATTGATAAGTGCACAGGTATCTGGTATTTATTAGATTCTGTTTCTGATTCTCCAGATCCTATCAATGTAGATTCTTTGCCTATTGTTAGTTTATTGCCAGGTATTGGAATTTTTTCAAATAATAAAAATCTTGAGATTGATGTTGTTTTTCCTGTTGTTCATGGAAGAACTGGTGAGGATGGCGCTATTCAGGGAGTTTTAAAAATGATGGACATCCCTTGTGTTGGTGCTGGTATTATGGGAAGTGCTATTTCTAGTAATAAATACTTTTGCAAACTTTTGCTTAAAAGTTTTAATATTCCTTTAGTGCCCTTTATTGGTTTTAGACAATATGATTATTTCTTAGATAAAGAGGAAGTAAAAAAAAAGGTTAAGGAGATTTTAGGCTACCCTGTTATTGTTAAACCTTCGGTATTAGGGTCTTCTATTGGAATAAATGTAGCTTACAGTGAAAATCAGATTGAATCTTCTATTAAGGAAGCTTTAAAATATGATCTTACCGTTGTAATAGAGAAATTTATTGAGGCTAGAGAGATAGAATGCTCTATTATTGGGAATGAAAAGATGAAAATATTTTCTCCTGGAGAAATTGTTGTGCAGGATTTTATATTTTATGATTATGATGCTAAATATTCTGTTATTCCCGGAAATTCTATTATCTTTAATATCCCCGCACATCTTGAGACAAATCAGCTGTTAAGTATTAAGGAATATGCTTTTCTTGTTTATAAGAATTTAGAACTCAGAGGTATGGCAAGAGTCGATTTTTTTGTTGAAAAAAAAACAGGAACAATTTATCTTAATGAAATAAATACTATTCCGGGATTTACCGATATATCTATGTTTGCCAAAATGTGTAGTCATGATGGTCTTCAGTTTAAAGACTTGGTGAATAATTTAATTGATTATGCTTTTCAAAGTTTCATTAATAGAAAAAAAAGGATTAATTTTGAAGATTAATTTAATTTTAAATTTTTTAAATTTTCAATCTCTTTATCATTTGTTAGTTTAAAGTATTCAAGATTTTTATATTTTTCTGCTTTAGGCAATATTCCTGAATATTTTATCTTGTAAGTGTAATTTATCTTTATGTTTTTTTCTTCTGAGTTATTGACTTTATTGTAAATTTTAACTTGATTTTTTTTAACATGAAGATTTGCAAATGCTTCATATGCTATGTCATCTTGAGATTTAAGAGTAAATGCGATTGTTGTTTTTTTAGAGTTAATATTTTTAAGTGAAAAAATAATTTTATTGGCTAATATTTTATAAGGGGTATTGCTTTGATAAATTATCAGTTTAGATGCGTTTTTAAAATGTAATTCGATTTGATTTGCAATTTTTTGAGTAATTAAATCAATTCTATAAACAGCCCTTTCTGCTATATCTATTTTTTTCAAATCTATATTCATTAGATCATCATCAGCTTTAATGTTAGTTTTTAGTGTTTTTTCGTTTGCTTGTAAAGTTATATTAAAGTCATTTGAAATTATTTGAATAGGATTTTTGTTGCCCTTTAGGTATTCAATTTTTATTTTATTTGTTTTTTCTGGAAAGTTAACCGTTTGTTCTATTGTTATTTCATCCCCTTCTTTTTTGATATTGCTAGATATTATAATTGTGGTTATTAAAAAAAAGGCCACAAGTCCAATTTTTTCAGCTTTTTTTAAATTTTGTTTAATTTTTGAAAGTTTAGATTTTGAATGTTTTGAGATGTTAATAAATATAGTTGAAAAAAAGCAAATTGAGATTAGATAGCTTAGTGTAAGTGTATTTGTGATTGATGTAGTATTTTGTATTAATGTTATTAAAACAAAATTGATTATCCAAATAATTATTACTATTATTTTTTGAATAATAGTATTTTTATTTGGTTTTATTAATAGAAGAATGCTTTTTATGATAATTATTAAGATAAATTCTATTTTAATAAACATTAATATTATTAGTTCAATCATAGAGGTTGATATTGCCAGATATTTAAGTTGCCTGTAATTTAAATATATTGTGAAATTATATGTAAAAAGAGACAAAAGATTGTGAATAAATAAAGTTGCAAAAAAAGTGATTAGATATTTAAGATTCAATATACCGTAAGTCACTGTGTTTTCATTGCTTGCAAATATTTTATCTGTAAGCAATAAAGATAGGTACGTACTTAAAAATAAAGTAAAAAACAACCTTACCAATTTATAGTAATCATTTTTTACTTTCTTCATGATCAGTCCAGCTTCTTTGAATTTTCTAATAAATACAATTATTATTAAGTTGTAACAAATGTAAATCAATGTTATTAAAGCTATTTCATTGATTATTATTTTTTTAAAAGGCGTGTCGATTACAACATAGTGTATTTCATCAGTATTTTTACTTTTGTGCTGATTAGTTAATGTTTCTTCTATTGATTTGTATATTTCAAAGATAGTATTTTTATTTTGAGTCAATATAGAATTCACATTGTTATTTATTATTAAAAAGGGTATGGATTCATCCCAATATAGATTGTATAAATTGTTTAATTTTTTTTCAGTTATTTTTGCTGCATTAAAATCAAGTTTATTCTTTTCAAAGGCTTTTATAATAGCTTTTAAAAATCCCAAATTTGTTTTTGAATTTGTTATAAAAGATTCATTTTCTAAGAAAATTTTATTTTTTACTTTATTTTCGTTTAGCATTAAGTAAATTGTATTTGCACTTTTCCCTAAATAATTATTGCTAAGTAAAATTCTGCTGCTAATTATTGTATTTTCTTCTAAAGAATCATCTTCAGCAAAAAAAAAATTTAAGTTATTTTCAGGGTTAGTATTTTTAAGTTTACTCAAAAGCTCAATAGCAATTCCAATTGCTAAATTATTTTTTAAATTATTTAATATTTTGATTGGAATGATTATATTATAAGTATTTGTGCTTTTCCCTTTGATTTTAGAATGTATTATTTTTTGTGAATATCCAATAAATCCAATTTCTTGCAAAGAATATTCCATATATTTAATTTCATTTGCATTGAAATATTTTTTTATATAGTTAAAAGTGTCTGTTATTTTTTCTTGCCTCTTGTTTGGTTGATGAATTTTTTCAATATGCTCTTTTATGTTTTTTTCAATTTCTGTACTTGCAATTTTATAGCTTGGATCAGATACATTTTTTTCCATTTTGTTTGGTGCAATAGGGGTATTTGTTGAGTTTATTAATAATAATAATGGTAACAATATCCTAATTGTCATAATTTTTAATATCTTCTTCTACTTTCATTATTTGTAAGATATTTGGGTTTTCTTTTAAAGCCGAAATAATTTTTGTTATATTTTTAGTATTTGATGAGACTATTATGTTTGTTATTCCGTGACCATTTCCGCAGTCTTCTATTTTTTCGCTAATAAGTCTTACGTCGTTGATTGTGAAAATGTTTTCAAGATAGCTAAATATCCCTTTCAATTCTTTTAAAAGCAAAATAATGTGATGCACTTTTCTAGTTGGTGTTGCTTCCCACTCAACTTCAATTAATTGATTTTTTTTATAGTATTTGAGCTTTTGACAATTTTCATTATGTACTATTATTTCATCTTTATGTATTATTCCAATAATATCTTCACCTGTTGTAGGATTGCATTCAGAGTCTATTGCAATTCTTTTTATTTTGTTTTTGGTATAAGCTTTAAATAAGCTAAAAAGTTTTCTTTGCTCTTTATTTGCCCCAACAAGATATGCAATAATATTGTTGTCTACAAAAATTGTGTTATCATTTTTGTTAAGCCATGATCTAATTTTTGATCGGGCTTTTTTTGTTCTCACGCTGTTTAGCCATATTACATCTGGTTTTGAGTCTTTTGATGTGAATATTTCAACAATTTGTTCGTTTTTAAGTGGTTTTGTGATTGAACTTATTTTTCCATTTATTTTTGCATAAAGAGCTTGGTCTCCAATATCTGTGTGTATTATGTATGCAAAATCAATTGAATTTGATCCGAAAGGAAGCTCTACTACTTCTCCTTCTGGGGTGTAAACATATATAAATGTATTTAACAACTCTTTGTGTATATCATTCATTGAGTATTGGCTTTTGTTAGCTGATTCTTGTTGCCATTTTTTTATTCGGTTTATAAATGAAAGATCATCGGCTTTAAGTGCAATTTGCTCTTTGTATATCCAGTGAGCTGCAACTCCATAATTAGCAATTCTGTCCATTTCTTCTGTTCTAATTTGTATTTCAATAAGCTGGTTGTCCTCAGGTATTCTTACAGTAGTGTGTAGTGATTGATATTTATTTTCTTTTGGACTTGCAATATAGTCTTTAAGTCTTCCTGGGATTGGTTTCCAAACTCTGTGAACAATTTCTAATATCTCATAACATTCTTTTTGTTTTTTGCAAATTATTCTTATTCCTAGAGTATCAAAAATTTGAGTAAGCTTGTTTGTTCTTGCTTGCATTTTTCTAAATATTGAATAAAAGTGTTTTGACCTTACTGTGATTTCCGCTTCAATTCCGCTTTTTTGAAGTTCTTTTTCTATTGATAATTTACCTTTATATAATTTTTTTTCTCTTTCTATTTTTGTTTCAGATAAAAAATTTTTTATTTCTTTGTAGTCTTTAGGATAAAGATGCTTGAATGAAAGATCTTCAAGATATGTTTTAAGAGATGAGATTCCAAGGCGTTCTGCTATTGGAACATAAGTTGAAAGGCAATCTTTTGCAATCCTGTCTTGTCTATTTTTGGGTAAATAAGAGAGGGTTGTCATATTGTGAAGTTTGTCTGCCAGTTTTATTATTATTATTCTAATGTCATGCGTCATTGCAAAAAACATTTTTGAAATAGTATTAGCTTCTTTTATACTTCTTGTTTTATTGTGTAAATCATGGATTTTTGTTACGCCATCTATTAAGCTTAAAATTTCTTCGTCAAATTCTTTTACTATTTCTTCTTTTTCAATATTTGTATCTTCAAGTACGTCATGGAGTAACCCAGCAATAGTTGCTTTAAAATCCAGTTGGAATTTGGCAAGAAATAATGAAACCATTATTGGATGAATAATGTAAGGTTCTCCACTTTCTCTGTATTGACCGTAGTGAAGCTGTTCTGCTATTTCTAAAGCCTTAAATATGTTTTTTCGTTCAAATTCATCCTTGTAAGTGTTCTCAATAGTTTTTTTGAAAATATTTCTAGCTTTTTCAAGATCATTTATCTTTATTAAGTGTGCAATCTCATATGCTTGTATCATGCCCTTTGTCCTAATACCAGCGCTCTTGCTCTTTTCTCAAGATCATAAATGGTTTTTAAATATGTAAATCCTTTATTAATTGCAAAATCCTTAAGATTTTTTATTTGCCAAGGAGCCGATTCTATTATTAAGAGTCCATTTGGAGCAAGCTTTTCTTTTGCTTGACTTAGTATTTTTCTAGAAATACTAAGTCCATCTTTCCCAAATCCTAAAAGAGCTTTTGCGGGTTCTTTGTTTATTTTATTTTTTATTTCTAATTCTTCTTTGTTTAAATAAGGAGGATTAGAAATAATTATATCAACCTTTCCCTTTATACAGTCTAGCAAATTAGAGTGAATTATTTCTGCAAATTTTTCAAGCTTAAGCTTTTTTATGTTTTTTATAACTATTTGTAAAGCTTTTATTGAAATGTCTGAGAGCATTACTTTTTTTTTCGTGTAATAGGCAATGGAAAGTCCTATGCATCCGCTGCCGCAGCATAAGTCTAATATTTTTTTAAAGTCATTTTGTTGAATTTGAATTAAGGCTTCTTCCACCAAACATTCTGTATCAAATCTTGGGATTAAGACGTGCTTGTTTAGCTTAAATTCAATGCCCATAAATTCTTTTTTTTGTAGTATGTAGTGAATAGGAGTTCCTTTTTCCATTTTATCTATTTGAGCAAAAAAAAGGTTTTTTTCTCTTTTTGTCAAGCTTTTTTTTGTATTTGCAATTATTAACTCTTTTTTTGTTTTTAAAATTAATTCAAGTATTAGTAGTGCCTCTATTGTATCTAGATTTTTACTTTTAGCATAATTTATAACTTCTTTTACATTCATTGCTATACGTTGTTACTTTTTAATATTTGTTCTTGAAGTTCTATTGTCAAGGGATCAAGAAGTGGATCTAGTTCTCCTTGCATAAATTCTTCTAATTTATAAAGAGTGATGTTTGCTCTATGATCTGTTATTCTATTTTGAGGAAAATTATAGGTTCTAATTCTTTCAGATCTATCTCCCGAACCCACTTGTTGTTTTCTATTGTTTGATCTTTGTGCTTGTTTTTTGGAATCTTCAAATTCATAAAGCCTTGCTCTTAGTATTTTCATTGCTTGATCTTTGTTTTTATGTTGACTTCTTTCATTTTGGCATTGTACAACAATTCCTGTTGGAATGTGCGTTATCCTAACTGCAGAATCGGTTGTATTAACATGTTGTCCACCAGCTCCAGATGATCTGTAAACGTCAATTCTTAAATCTTTTTCGTTAATATCAATTTCAGTTTCTTCAATATTAGGTAATACCGCTACAGTGGCAGCCGAGGTTTGAAGCCTCCCGTTAGATTCTGTTATAGGGATTCTTTGAACTCTGTGAACTCCACTTTCGTATTTTAATTTTTTAAACACATCTTTTCCTTTAATTTCAAAGATTATTTCTTTAAATCCCCCAAGCTCTGTTTCGTTGAAGTTTATGATTTCTGTTTTCCATTTTTTACGCTCTGAATATTTTATATACATGCTATAAAGATTGTTTGCAAAAAGTGCAGCTTCTTCTCCACCTGTTCCAGCTCTAATTTCAATTATTATATTTTTACTATCATTTTCATCTTGAGGTAAAAGCAGTATTTTTATTTGATGTTCAAGATCTTCTTTCTTTTTGTCTAATTCAATCAATTCTTGTTTTATTAGTTCTTTCATTTCTTGCTGATCTTCTTCTTCCAAGATGGTTTTGTTATTATTAATTTGGTTTAATATTTTTTCGTATTCAATTTTTTTAGTATTTATTTTTTCTAAGTATGTATATTCTTTTATTATTTTAGAATATTTTTTTTGATTTTTAATTAGATTTATATCTTGCAATTTTTCTTCTATTGATTTAATCTTACTTGTTGCTGAATTTAATTTTTCTAAAAACATTATGATTTCTCCTGAAAGATAGTAATAGTTTATATTAATTTTAGATTTTTTTGTTAGATTTTTTAGTAAGTTTTGCTTTAAGATGTCTGTTTTTATGTTTTCTTTTAATATTTTTTTAATAAACTGTTTTTATGTAATAAATAGAATAAACTTAAGCAAAAAGATCAATTATATTTTTTCATGTTTTTTTATATAATAAATGTTATTAAGTTGGATATTAAAGTTAGATTAGATTTTTTGTATTCGTATATAAATTGAGCTTTGAGTATTATTATTTGTGGGTGTGTTCAAGGTAGTTAAAGTTGTATCTTTAATAAACCGATTTAAAAGGGGTATTTATGTTGAATGAAAAAATTTTGGATGCTTTAGAGGATCTTTCAAATATTTCTGATGATCAACTTCTTGATGTCACTGAGAAATCAAAAAGAGGGTATCAGTTGATTAAAGAAGAAAGGCTTTCTGAGGCAGAAAGTTTGTTTTCTGATATCCTTGAAAAGGATAATGAGAATAATTATGCGCTTGTTGGACTTGGCGATATTGAAAGGAAGAAGAATAATTACGATAAAGCAATAGTTTATTATCAAAGATGCCTTGTAAAGCATCCAAACAATAATTATGCTCTTTTCGGACTTGGAGATTGTTACAGAAATTTGGATAATTATAAAAAAGCTACAGATATATGGGAAGAGTATTTAAAATATGATCCTGAGAATATAACGGTTTTAACAAGAGTTGCCTCGTCTTACAGGAAGCTAAAAAATTTTCAAAAATCTAAGCAAACGTATCTTAAGGTAATGGAATTAATGCCCGAAAATGATTATGCTCTTGTAGGAATTGGTCATTTGTATTATGACTTTAAAGAATATAAAGAGGCTTTGAGGTATTGGCTTAAAATGTATGAGTTGAATCAGTCCAAGATTGATGTTAGGGTATTAACTTCAATTGGCAATTGTTATCGCAAGCTAAGGGAATTCACCAGAGGAATTTATTTTTTTAAAAAAGCTTTAGAAATTTCACCTAGCAATTTTTATGCTGTTTTCGGACTTGCTGATTGCTATAGGGGAAATAAGGAATATAAAGAAGCTTTAAAGTATTGGCTTGATATTATCGAAAAAGATCCGAAAAATAATTTGGTTCTTACAAGAGTAGGAGATGCTTATCGTTATTTAAGTGATTATGAAAATTCTCAAATTTATTATAAAAAAGCTCTTGATGTTGATTTTGATATGTTTGCCATACTTGGACTTGCTCTTATTCAAAAGGAACAAGGTAAGTATGAAGAAGCATTAATAGCTATTAAAAGTTTGATTAAAAACAATCCCAAAAATTCAGCATTATATGTTAGTGCTGCTGAATGTTACGAAGCATTGGGACAGATTGGAGATGCTGTTGATATTTTATCGAGCTTTTTACATCTTGGTATGAAAAATATTGTTGTTATCGACTATCTTACAGCTCTTAGGAAAAAAATAGAATGACTAACTGTTTGCTTGAAACAGAAAAATCTATTTTTTTTGATAAATTAATAGATACCCATGTTCATTTTTATGAATTAAAGAAAAAATCTTTGGATGTCAATTATATTATTAATGAATGTTTTAAAAATGGCTTTTCTTATTTTCTTGACGTTGGTTTGCACCCTAGTGATTTCAACAATAGAAAAAATCTTTTAAGCCCATATTCCAATGTGTTTTTATCAGCTGGTATTCATCCTTTAAATTTAGATGATAATTTTAAAGATGATATTAAGCAGCTTGAAAAAATTTTGACTAGCGAGAGTGTTGTTGCCGTTGGTGAGATAGGTCTTGATTATTTTAAGGCAAATAACAAAAAATTTCAAATTAAAGTTTTTGAAGAGCAATTGTATTTGGCTAGTAGATATAAAAAGCCAGTTATTTTGCATATAAGGGATGCCTATGAGGATGTTTATAATGTTATAAGGTCTTTAAATTTTTTAAATAGGGGCATATTACATTGTTATTCAGGAACTTATGAGTATGCTAAAAAATTTATTGATTTGGGATTTAAAGTTTCCTTTTCGGGTAATATAACTTTTAAAAATGCAGAATCTTTAAGGATTGTTGTTGGCAAATTAAATATTAATGATCTTTTAATAGAAACGGACAGTCCTTTTCTAGCCCCAGTTCCATTAAGAGGGAAAATAAATTCACCTTTGTTTTTGGGATATGTATGTCTTGAGATTGCAAGGATTAAAAATTGCTCTGTTAATGATGTTGCTATTGCTTTATACAATAGCTTTAAAGATCTTTTATTGTTATACTAAACTCTATTTGTAGTTATTTGTTTGCATTTTTTATTATTGATTGCAAATTTAATCATTTTTATTGTTTATAAATATTAAATTCATATTGAAAATTTTTTTCAATATTTTTTACTATTTGTATCAAATCAAATTCTTTAAGAGTGATTGCATATTCTAGCTTAATAATTTTCAAATCCTTTCTTGTATTGCCAATTAATACAAATTTTATATTTTTGAAAAAAGGTGAATTTGATATCTGTTTTAGAATAATATTATTATCTCTTAATGAGAATAATATTATTGTTTTTATTTGGGGGGTAATAAATGTTTTCATATAGGATATGTTTTGTTCGTTTATTAGAGTAATATTAATATTTTTTTCTTTACCTTTTTTTTCCAAGTATTCAAGGTCTTCGTTATTTAGAGATTTGTCTCTAAATAATAATGTTTTTTGTAAGTCTATTGATTTTTCGTTAATCAGAAAATCAATAGATTTTTTTAGAGAAAATTTTATGTTTGATAGATAAAAAATTTTTTCTTTTAGAATTTCATCATTCAATATTTCATTATTTGATTTGTGGGTTAATAGTATTTTTTGTGCTGTTTTAAGCTTATCTTTTGCAATTTCTAAATTTTTTTCATTTATAAATAGTATTTCATTTTTTATGAATGGGGTTTTTTGAATTTCAAAAAAATATTCAGTTGCATCCGAAAGAATTATTGCATAATTAAATGGTTTTTCAACAATGGAAGATTTGTTGCATCCTTGTGTTAAAACTACTAAGATCACTATTATGACGAATGTTTTTGAGCCAAACATTTTACTTCCTAGCATATTTAATATTGATTACTATAAGTATTAAAATTAATGCAAATATTATTAACGCATAGATTCGCATATTGGTTAAAATTAATGTTTTCAATATTGTAATAAATAATCCTAAAAATAGAATAGGCAAAAGAATAATTTTGTATTCTTTTGCCGAGCATTTTTGGCATTTTTTAATTTTCTTTTCAAAGATTATGGCTGAAAATATTAACTCTACTGCATTAAGTATTGGTAACTCAATGTATTCATAGATCTCAAAGGTTTTGCTATTTAGGATTGCTATTTCTAGGTTTTTAGAAAATATTAGTCCAAATGCAAAGTATATAAGAATTGTTATTTTTTTTTTAAATGAAGAATTTTCATTTAAAGTAAAAAAAAATATAAATATTAATAGTGGAAATATGTAGTAGTACAAATGTTCTTTTATGAATATTGAAATTCCCAAGCTTATTCTTGATGTGTAATCTAATTCGAATGATTTGTATAAAATAAATTCTTGAGTTAAGTAAAGAAAAGAAAAAATTGTTATTGCAAAAAATATTGCTAAAGCATGAGCTTGAGTATTTTTTGTTTTATTTTGTCTTAACTGAGTGCTCATGTATATTTGAAGTATTAGTGGTAAACTCGTCAATAAAAATAAATTCATTGTAATTACAATTCTACTTTTAAAAGTTTTTTAAATCAATCGATCGATTTAAAAAACTTATGTGATTTGTCCAGTTATTTTTTCATTAATGTCTATTTATTTTATTACTTTTTCCAAACATTATTCTTAGAATTTACTTTTTAGCGAATGTATATTAAAATTAAGTATTAATGTTAATTATTAATTGATTTAGGAGTATATATTTTTTAGATGATAAATAGAAATGCTAATAGAGATAGGGATAGGTCCAGATCAAATGACAAGGAATTGAAAATTAATTATAGAATTAAGGCTCATGAGGTAAGAGTTATTTTTGAGAATGGAACACAAGAGGTTTTATCGATTGAAGATGCTATTAAAAAAGCAAAAGAAGCTGGACTTGATTTGGTTGAGGTTTCTCCTCATGTATCTCCCCCGGTTTGCAAGATTATTGATTATGGAAAATATAAATTCCATCAAGAAAAGCGTCAAAAAGAGCAAAAAAAGAATCAAAAAGTAATTAAGCTTAAAGAAGTCAGAATGCAGCCCAAGATAGATGCCCATGACCTTGATTTTAAATCAAAAAACATTTTAAGTTTTCTCAAAGACGGGAATAAAGTTAAAGTTACAATAAGATTTAGAGGGCGTGAACTTGCTCATACATATTTAGGATATGGCATTTTAGATAGTATTCTTGAAAGAGTAGGGGATGTAAATTATGTTTTGGAGTCTGCGGCTAAAATGGAAGGTAAGACAATGTTTTTGATTGTAGCGCCTAAGTTTAAAAAATAAATATTAAATAAAAGGGGATAAAATGGCAAGTAAGATGAAAACACGTAAGAGTGCAAAAAAAAGGTATTCCTTTACTGTAAATGGTAAGGTTAAGTATAAAAAACAAAATTTAAGACATATTTTGACAAAAAAATCTTCTAAGCGTAAGAGAAATTTAAGGAAGTCGGGAAATCTTTCTTGTTTTGAGGTTAAGAGAATTAAAACTTTATTACCTTATGGTTAAAATAATTTTAGGAGATAGATATGGCTAGAACTAAAAATGGCACAGTTCACGTTGCAAGGCGTAAGCGGATTTTAAAAAAGACAAAAGGTTTTTGGGGTACTAAAAAGAGTAACTATAAAAAAGCTAAGGATACATTAAGAAAAGGTATGATGTATGCCACAAGAGATAGAAAGGCTAGAAAAAGGGATTTTAGGCGTTTGTGGATTTCAAGAATTTCGGCTGCTTTAAGTGATACTGGTATTAGTTATTCAAGATTTATTGAAGGTTTATTGAAATCTAATATAAAAATTAATAGAAAAATTTTGTCTAATTTGGCGATTGAAGATGCTGAAACTTTTAAAAAAATTGTTTTAGAAATAGAAAAATGAAAAATCAAAACTCCTGGGGGGTTTAATTTTAAGAATTAGAGTTATTTTTTTGCGACATCTCATTTAATTTAGGAATTTGAAGGTTTTAGTCAATGATAGCTAGAAGCATTTCAGAGGTTAAAAATAAAAATTCCGCCTTGAAAAATAGCGCTAAATAAAAATATTCTTATATTGGCTTTTTGGGAGTTTAATTTATTTTAAGGATTATTATTGTGCAGCTTATTTCTCTTAATAATATTGAAAAGCAGGAGAGCTTTATTTATTATAGAAATTTATATTTTGCTGATGCTGTTTATGAGTATAACAATACCTTAGAAATTAAAAAAGTAAAGTTTGTAATTGAGGTTACTCCTTTAGGGGAAAAGCATATTACCATTGATTTTGTAGATCTTGTGAATTATCCCGTTTTAAAGTTAATGGTTGCAATTAAAAGGCTTGTAATTGATTTGGAGTTTAAAGGTAAGCTTCCTTGATTTTAGAATTTAAATCAGAAAAAAAAATGCTAAATTTTTCTAAATCTTTTTTTTATCCTTTGCCAATTGGTAAAATATTTACTTTAAGTGGTGAGATGGGATCTGGAAAAACCAGTTTTTTAAAAGGACTTGCTTTTAATCTTGGAATTTCCTATTTTACAAGTCCAACTTATAATATCGTTAATGTTTATGATTTTATAGATTTTAAGTTTTATCATATTGATTTATATCGAGTGTTTTCTTTAGAGGAATTTGAACTTATTGGAGGATTGGAAATACTTTTGGATCTTGATTCGATTATTGCTATTGAATGGCCACAAATTATTTTAAGTGTTGTTCCAAAAGACAGATTGTTTTCTTTAACTTTTAAAATAGTCGGTTCAGGTAGGGTTATAGAATTTAATGATTAATACACTTGCATTTGAATATTCATATGAAGCATTAATAGTTTATTGTAGAATTAATAATGAAAATTTTTCACTATTAAAACCTAAGTCAAATTTTAATTTTAGTATTCCAAAAATTTTCAATGACTTTGTAGTTAAAAATAACATTGATCTTAATCAAATTAAATTAATTATAAATTCTTGTGGGCCCGGCTCTTTTACCGGTCTTAGAATTAGCTTAAGTTTTGTCAAAGGTCTTGCTTTGGGTCTTTCTATTCCTTTTGTCAATGTTTCTACATTAGATGTTTTTGCAAATTTATCTAAAAACAGTTCTAGTCTAATTGCATTAACTTTTACCGCTGGTAAATATTTTCTTGGACATTATAAAAATTGTGAATTGATAGGTAATATTTTTTGTTTTTCTAAGGAAGATTTGTTTGAGTATTTAAATCGGATTGATCCGAATTCAGTACTTATTGGCAACAATCTTGAAAATGTTTGTAAAGAATTTAATTGTAAATTTAAAATCGTTGAAAATTTAAGTTCTTTTGGAAAAGTTTTAACAGAACTTGGGATAAATAAATACTTAAAAAATGGTAAAAGCGATGATATTTTATCGGGACCGCTTTATATAAGACAAAGTGATGCAGAAATTAATTTTCGTTCTTAAAATAGTGGTTGAATAGGCTTTTAATTTTGCCTATATTGCGATTGTCTTTTAGTATTGATTTTTTATTTTCTTCTATAATAAATTCATAAATTTCAGATCTAAATATTTTAATATTTTCAGGAGCCTTAATTGCTATTTTAACAGTATCCTTTTTTATCTCCAATATTAAAACCTCAATGTTAGAGTTTATTTTAATACTTTCATTTACTTTTCTTGATAATACTAGCATTTTTATTCCTTGAAAACTTTATGGCGCAGTGAGTATTTTTCATTTGTGCATATAGCCTGTTTTCCAAGTAAATTTTTTTTATTTATTATGATTGGTGCTTTTAGATTGGCTGTAATTTCTTTATAATCATTAACATGCATATTGATTATACATAGTATAACTTTTTCATCTTCTGCTTTTACTTTAATGTCCGACCAATCTTTTTCTTGGATATTTGGAAAGTATTCATTTAGAAAATTAAAAGGAGATGTTACTAAAAAACTTACGTCTTTATTAATGGATTGCATAATAGAAAAAGGCTTATATTTAGAGTCTTTTATTATAAATTTTTTAATGCTTTCAAACCCAAGTATCCCTTCAGGAAAATCAAATTCTATACTTTTGTCATTTATCATTCTATTTTATAAAATCTAATAAAGTTGTCTGCATTATTTTAGCAGAGATTCCTAAAGATACTTGATAAGCTAAGCTTGCCATATTTAAATTAGTTATTGCTTTTGTTACGTCAAGATCTGTGTATTGAACCATATCTTCTTTCATGTCTGCAGTTTCTTTGCTTATTCTTTCATAGCTTCTGTCAAGTCTATTTTCTTTTGCTCCAAGTTCTGCAACGAATATAAGCAATCTTTTTAAGCTCTCATCAATTTCTGCTAGGCTTCTACTCCCAACAAGCTCTTCTTTATTATTGTAAAGTGTGTCTCTGAGCTCAATAAGTGCATCGAAAATAGATCTGCTTCTAACTTCTGTATTGCTAGCAAGATTATAAGGAGGTAGTTTAGTATCATTATTTTTGGTAAGTATTCCAAGTGTTTGTAAAACATTTGATTCTTTTGCTTCTGATATCCAAATTTGGTGTGGAGTTGTAGTTTTAATAGACAATGAGTTTAAAACAGGATCAATACTTGCTTCAACAGGCGCTGAAGATTCATTGATTTTTGCAACAATGTCAAGAGCAGTATCCCCCACTGTTAATCCTATTTCAATATTGTCAATATAAATTTTTGTATTTTCTTTTACGGCAAATCCATTAGTGTTTATTGATGAGATAATATTTTGGTTTTGCGAGAAGAATATTTTATTTCCGGGATAATTATTTGACATATGCACTTCATTGTATACCTCTGTTTCCTTTTCAGCCTGGTTGCCACTGTATTCTACTTTGATTATTTGAGGACCTTCACCTTCTTTGCTTATTTTGCTTATTTTGTTTTCTCTAGTTACTTTAAATGCCTCACTATCGATTTTGGTTCCCGAGAATATACTGTATCCATCAGGTCCTTTAGCGTTCGCTATTACAACAGCATCTTCGAGCAAAGCATTTACTTCTTTTGATATCATTTTTTTGTCATCTGCTTCGTAAGTTCCGCTTGCTCCTTGAATGGCAATTTCTTTGGCCCTTGTTAGAATGTTTGTAAGAGATTGTAAGTATCCTTCTGTATAGCGTAAGTTACTCTTGGAAGTACCAATATTTTTTATATATACATTTAGCTTAAATATATCGTTATCTAGTCTTATTGTGTGAGCAACACCCGTTGGATCGTTTCTTAGTTTTACAATTCTTTTTCCGCCTTTGTATAAGTTTTCTAAAAGTTTTGTAATTTTAGACTCTTGCTCTGCTGCAGAAGTTTTTAAATTTTCATATGTTAATGGATGGCTTACTCTATTTATCATGTTTATACTCCCATTTTATTTATTATTGTGTCTATTAGTTCGGCAGAAACAGTAATAAATTTACTTGCAGCAATAAAGGCTTGTTGAAATTCGATCATGTTTGCAAGTTCTTCATCTTTGTTTACTCCAGAAATAGACATTCTTAGATCTGTTAAATCTTTTAATATTTGAGATTGGCTTTCTTTTGTGATTTCTGATATTTGCCCTTTTATTGCAATATTTGATGCTGTATTTGCAAAGTAATCATTTAGCGTTAAATTTTTACCAATCATAATTTGAGAATTTCCAAAAGATGAGATTCTTAGTGCTGCTTGGTTATTGCCCATAGATATTTCGTTTGTTGGATTTTTGATTCCCGCTGCTATTTTTGAAGGATCTGAGCTTATTGTGTCTGCAACTTTTATCCATGCTGCAGGATTTTTTAGAGGTGAGATTGAATAAGTCGATTTAGGTATTAACTTGTCTGTTGTGTTAATATTTTTATAATCATAAGCTCCTTCAGGTCCAGATGCGTTTAACATCCCTGTGTATGTTGTTAGAAATAATCCAGAATCTTCTATATGTTTTATTCTAAATGTTATGTTTTCATTTTCTTGTTCTTTGACAGCTTTGATTTCAAGCTTACCTTCTGAGTTAATTCTTGCTGTAACTTGTGCATTGGAGGTGTTTATTCTATTTATTACATCTTGAACTGTATCTGGAGCATTGTAAGGTATTTCTATAATCTCATTGCTATTTGTAGCCCCAAATTTAAGAGTTCCGTAAAATCCCAATTTTTCTTCTGGGAATATTTCGTTTGTGCTATTAATTTTGAAAATATGAACGGAATCAAATTGACCGTTGCCGTTAGTATCATATCGACCACGATCATCAGTTAATTTTAATTCTTGAGAAAAAAAGCTTCTTCCGCTTTTTTTGTCCATTCCATGTCCTACTTCATGTATTTCGTTTACAAGTTCTGTAATGTTGGCAGCTATATCATTTAATTCATCGATTTCATTTTTAATCTCTGCATCTCTTATTTCAAGCAAAGATCCTAGCTTTCCCGTTTTAAGGTAGACCTTATCATTATTTGTCCATAAGATATTCCATCTGGTTCTAGTAGGGCCGTTTGTAGCTTCTAATTTAAATTCATTGGCAATCGAACCTTGTACGAGGTGTCTCCCTTCTGAGTGAATTAAAAATTCATTAGGATCCTGTTTGTTTTCAATTGATACGCTTAGTAGATTGCCCAATTTTTCAACCATTAAATCTCTTGCATCCATTAGGTCATTTGGATTGTCTTTCATTGCTTGAGATTTCGAAATTTGTTTATTGAGATTTGCAATATTTCTAATGTAATTATTTGCCTCATCTGTTGTAATTTTTATTTCATCGTTTGCCATTATGTAAATTCTTTCAAGCGAATGGAATCTGCTTCTTATTGCTTCACAAAAAGATTTACCTCTCTCTAGGATTATTTTTCTTTCTGCTAAACCTTGCGGTTGATTTGTCAGATCATGCCAACTTTCCCAAAAATCATTTAATCTTTTTCTTATTGATTGATCTTCAGGTTCGTTATAAACATCCTCTAACATTGATATAAACTTGTCTTGTGAAGTCCAGTACCCTAGTCGGTGGGATTCTTCAATGATTCTTGTGTTAAGTAGCTCATCTTTTACCCTGTCTACAGATTGAACCGTGATTCCTTGACCTAATTGTCCTTGTTTTTGAGCTCTGTTTAGTTGTGGAACATAAAGAGGAATTGCTGTTTTCATTGTTACCCTTTGCCTTGAATATCCAGGCTTTGTAGCATTGGATAAATTGTGTCCAACTGTATTCATAGCATCTTTATGTGCAAATAAACTTCTTTTGCCAATTTCTATTCCTGAGAATGTTGAATCCACTCTAAACTCCTTTAAAGTTTTTTATTTATTAAAACGGAAGCTTCGTTTAAGCGTCCAATTCTTGGTCCATAAGGGTTTTTGTAAGTTACATTTTCTACACTATCTTGGACATCTTGAAATATTATCGCTAACGTGTCAAGGGATGTGTTTACATAGTTTTGTATTATGTAGTTTAAATTTTTAATATTCAGAATACCAATTTTCAGTTTATGTAGATATTCGTATATTTCTTTTTTGCAAATCGTAGTTAATTTCTCCACAGCTTCATAAGTTGACTCAAAATTTTCATTTTTGGTAAATTTTTTCCAAATTTCGTCTCTTTTGCTTTCAATTTCTTTAAAATTTTCAAGTGATATTTTTGTTTTGTTTACAATTTCTTTGAGTCCCATTTCATTTTTATTGTCGATATTTTTTTTTATTTTTAAGTATGATTCATATATTTCGTCTACTAAGAGAAGTTCTTTTTTCAAAACGTCTCTAAGTTCAATTTCAAGTTTTGCTTTCATTTTTATAAAATTAATTATAAGCCATTGTAAATATATTTACAAATCAATTTTGTCTTTTTATTATGTTGTAATGTTATAATATGTTAGGGTATGAGTAAACTTTTTGAAAGAGATGATGATATTGTAGCTCTTGCAACCCCCTTTTTAAGTAGTGCTTTATGTGTGATTCGTAGCAGCGGCGCTTCTTCTATTTATAAATTTTCTAAAATTTTTTCAAATCATTCCGCTCTTAATTCAGCATCTGGCAATACTATTCATTACGGTTATATACTAGATAATGAGAATAATTGCAAAGTAGATGAAGTTGTTGTGTGTTTGTATCGAGCACCAAAAAGCTTTACAGGGCAAGATGCTATTGAAGTTATAGCTCACGGTTCTGTGATTGGAATTAAAAAAATTATAGGTTTGTTTTTAAAAAGTGGGTTTAGAATGGCTGAACCTGGTGAGTTTACTTTACGTGCATTTCTTGCTAAAAAAATTGATCTTACAAAGGCAGAAGCAATTAATGAGATTATTTTTGCTAAAACCAATAAAACCTATTCTCTTGCAGTTAATAAACTTTCTGGAGCTTTATTTGCTAAAATAGATTCAATAAAAAAATGTATTTTAAATTTTCTCTCGGCGGTTAGTGTTTATTTGGATTACGAGGTTGATGACTATGAAATTAACATTCCTTTTGACTTGATTTTAAACAGTAAGGCTGAGCTTAAAAAATTAATTAATTCTTATAAAGTTTATGAAAAAATTGATCATGGTGTTACTTTAGTTTTAGCAGGCTCTGTTAATGCTGGAAAATCTTCGTTATTTAATTTATTTCTTAAAAAAGATAGATCAATTGTTTCTTCATATCCTGGTACCACAAGAGATTATATTGAAGCAAGTTTCGAACTTGATGGTATTTTATTTAATCTTTTTGATACAGCAGGTCTTAGGAATGCTGACAATTTTGTTGAGAGATTGGGAATTGAAAAAAGTAATTCTTTAATAAAGGAAGCATCTTTAGTAATTTATGTAATTGATGTTAGTTCAAATTTAACAAGAGATGATTTCTTGTTTATTGATTTAAATAAATCTAATAGTAAAATATTGTTCGTTTTAAATAAAATAGATTTAAAGATAAATAAATCTACTGAGGAATTTGTCCGTTCAAGCGTATTAGATTCTTCGAATTTAATAATGATTAGTACTAAAAATTTAGAAGGAATAGATATTCTTTATGACAAAATAAAAACGCTAATCTCGTATGAGAGGGTAGAGATTGGACTTGATGATATAATTATATCATCAAGTCGTCAGGTGCAACTTTTAGAAAAAGCCTATGCTTTGGTTTTAGATTTATTGGGTAAAATTGATCATCAAGTAAGTTATGATATGTTGGCATTTGATGCTTATGAAATTGTTAATTGTTTAGGTGAAATAACAGGAGAAGTTAGTAGTGAAGATGTTCTTGACAATATGTTTAAGAATTTTTGTTTGGGGAAATAAATATGGATTTTGATGCGATTGTTATTGGAGGAGGGCATGCTGGAATTGAAGCTGCGCTTGCTCTTTCAAGGTTAAATTTTAAAACCTTAATGATTACTCAAAATTTAGATACAATTGGCAAGCTTTCTTGTAATCCTGCTATTGGTGGGCTTGCTAAGGGCAATATGGTTAGAGAAATTGATGCTCTTGGCGGTGAAATGGGTCGCATTATTGACTTTAGCATGATTCAGTTTAGAGTTTTAAACAAAAGTCGTGGTCCTGCAGTTCAAGCCCCACGAGCTCAAGCTGATAAATTAATGTATCAAACCAAGGCCAAAGAAACTTTAGAGCGTCAAGACAATCTTGATCTTTTTCAAGATACAGTTGTTGATTTTCTTCTTAACTCTATGAGGAATGAAATTGAAGGTGTTGTTACAGAGAGAGGAAATAAGTTTAAAGCAAGTGTTGTAGTTCTTACAACAGGGACTTTTCTTCGAGGGAAAATATTTATTGGTGAGTATAGAGCTAATATGGGTAGACTTGCTGAATTTTCTGCTTATGGACTTGATAAAACTTTACTTGGTCTTGGATTTGAAATGGGCAGGCTTAAAACAGGCACTCCAGCAAGAATCCATAAAAAAAGTGTGGACTTTTCAAAGACCGAGGTTCAATTTGGAGATTCAGATATTATTCCTTTTTCTTTTTCAAATGGTAAGTTAGACAAATCCCAACTTTCATGTTATGTGACTTATACTAATAAGAGAACTCACGAAATAATCAGTGAAAATATGCACTTGTCACCTCTTTATTCCGGTGAGATTGTAGGCAATGGCCCGAGATATTGTCCTTCTATTGAGGATAAAATAGTGAAATTTAAAGATAAAGATAGGCACCAGATTTTTATTGAGCCAGAAGGTTTTAATACGGAAGAAATGTATCTTAATGGGCTTAGTTCATCGTTGCCTGAAAATGTTCAGCAAAAATTGATTAACAGTATTGAAGGCCTCGAGCATGCTGTTATTACAAGGCCTGGTTATGCTGTAGAGTATGATTATATAAATCCGATTGAACTTTATCCAAATCTTGAGAGCAAAAGAGTTAAAGGGCTTTTTATAGCAGGTCAAACCAATGGTTCTTCAGGATATGAAGAAGCAGCCGCTCAAGGATTAATGGCTGGTATTAATGCAGCTCTTAGACTCCAAAATAAAAAACCAATGATTTTAACAAGAACTAGTTCTTATATTGGAGTTCTTATTGATGATCTTGTTACTAAAGGCACCAAAGAGCCTTACAGAATGTTTACCTCTAGGGCTGAACACAGACTTAATTTAAGGCATGATACTAGTGATAAGCGTTTGATTAAGATTGGGTATGATCTTGGACTTGTTGATGAGGAGAGATATTCAAGATATCTTTTCAAGAAGAGAAGGGTTGATGAGATAAAAGAGCTTTTAAAGCAAAGGCGTCTTAGCTTAAAAGATGCAGCTGATGAGCAATTAAAAAAACATGTTAGTAAAGATTTTTACCATATTTTAAAAGATCCTTCTGTTAGTTTAAATAATTTAATAAAGATTGATCCAAGTTTAAGTGATTCAAAAGTAATTTTAGAACAAGTTGAATTAGATGTTAAATATGAGGGCTATATTAATAGACAAAAAGATTTGATTAAAAAACTTCATAATATGGAACTTGTAAAGCTTCCATATGATTTTAATTATGAGATTATTGAAGGTCTTTCAAGAGAAGCTAGAGAGAAATTTTCTAAGATTCAACCAGCTACTCTTGCTCAAGCAAGCAGAATTCCTGGAATAAGAAATACAGATATTACTGTTTTATTTATATATTTTTCAAATCCTAAAAACAAGGTAGTTCTAAATTTTTCTTTATGATAAGTGATATTGAATTTGCTTTGTCAGAACTTAATTTTCATTTTACTTGCGAAGATCTTCAGAAAATAAATTTATATATAAATAGAATTTTACTTTTAAATACTAGGTTTAATTTAATTTCAAGTAGTAATAGTAATTTTAATTCGATTCTCAATCTGCACGTTATTGATTCTCTTTTGGGCTTGCCTACTATTAAAGAGATTGATCCTTCTGAAATTCTTGACGTTGGAAGTGGTGCTGGATTTCCAGGTATTATTTTGGCTATTTTTGATATTTCTAGAAAATATTATCTTCTAGAGAGAAGTAAAAAAAAGTCTACTTTTTTAAAAATGATAAAATTAGAACTTGATTTAGAAAATGTAAAAATTTTAGAATATGAGATTGAAAGGGAAAAAAAGAAGTATGAATTTATTACAACTCGAGCTTTTAAAAGCATGAATGAATATGCGTTAGTTTTAAAGAATCTTTTAAAGAATGGGGGCTTGATTATGGCATATAAGGGTAGGTTTGATAAAATTAACTTTGAGATCAATCAAATTAAAAATTTGTTTAGTAAAATAGAAATAAGGTCTTTAAATTCAAAATTAAGTGTAGAGAGAAATTTGGTTTTGTTTTACAAATAATATTATTATAGTTTAGGTTCGGTTTATATTTTAAAGTTATTCTGGCTAGGAGTATTATGAAGAGTAGTTTTCAGATAGATTCAGAAGTAGAGAATGCATTACATTTGATAAATAAATTTAGAAGAGAGGTCGCAAGTAGGATCCTTGGTCAAAAAGAAATGATCGATGCTATTTTAATGGGACTTTTAACAGAAGGGCATGTTTTGCTTGAAGGGGTTCCAGGTCTTGCCAAGACGTTAGCAATTCAAACTGTATCTGATGTTCTTGATCTTGAATTTAAGCGTATACAGTTTACCCCAGATCTTTTGCCATCCGATCTTACGGGTAATATGGTTTATAAAAGTGCTACAGGGACTTTTAAGGTTAGAAAAGGTCCAGTATTCTCGAATGTTATTTTAGCAGATGAAATCAATAGAGCTCCTGCAAAAGTTCAGTCTGCTCTTCTTGAGGCTATGGGAGAAAGACAGGTAACTCTTGGAGACGAAACCCATAGGCTCCCAGATCCTTTTTTTGTTCTTGCTACTCAAAATCCAATAGAGCAAGAGGGAACTTATAATTTGCCTGAATCCCAACTTGATAGATTTTTATTAAAAGTTAATGTTCATTATCCATCGGTGCAGGATGAAGTAAGGCTTTTGAAAATATTTTCAGTTGATGGGCGTCTTGAAAATATTAAAGTTGCAAAGGTAATGAATGCTTATTCATTGGCTGATATTAAGAGAACGGTTGGTAGGGTTAAAGTTGATGACAAAATAATGCTTTATATTGTTACTTTAATCTCAGCATCTCGTGAGAGAGATAAGAAAACTTATCCGTTTGCCAAATATATTGAATTTGGTGCATCTCCCAGGGCTTCTCTCAGTTTATTAAAGTGTGCTCGTGTTAACGCTCTTTATGAGGGGCGAGTATTTGTTCTACCAGAAGATGTCAAGGCTGTGGCTTGCAGTGTGTTGAGGCATAGAATTACGCCATCTTACGAGGCTGAAGTAGAGGAAATAGGTATTGATGATATTATTAAGATGCTTCTTGCTGCCGTAGCACTTCCTTAGGAAATAATTTTTAAATGATACAAGATAAAGAGATAAGTAGTAGTAGTACTAAAACCAAGATAAAAGCTTTAAAGTTTTTTTCAAGGAAAATGCTTTCAGAACTTAATTTTGGCGGCTATCGTTCAATTTTTAAAGGACTTGGTCTTGAATTTCATGAATTTAGACCATATGAGGATTCTGATGATGCTAGATTTATTGATTGGAATGTGAGTTCAAAAGCCGATAGTATTTTTTCAAAGGTTTTCAAAGAAGATAGAGGCATGAATCTTCATATTCTTGTTGATAATTCACTTTCTATGAGCTTGGGAGACAAAGTAAATAAAAAGGATATTCAGGATTTATTGGTTTCTATTTTTGCACATATGGCATTTTTTAATAATGATAAAATAGGTGTTACTTTTTTTTCAAGTGGAACAGACAAGTTTATACCCTCTAGCAAAGGTCATTCACACTTAGGATTGATATTGAGTGAAACTATCAATAGAAATCTTAAACCCGGTAGCAGCTTAGCTTATATTTTTAAAAATACAGCGGAGTATTATAAAAAAAGATCTTTGGTCATAATTATTTCTGATTTTAAGGCAAATGCTTATTTTAAATCTTTAAATGTTTTAAGCAGGAGACATAATGTTATTGCTATAAGAATTTCAGATTTTTTTGATGAAAATTTTCCTAAAATTGGAACTTTGATTTGCGAAGATATTGAAACCGGAGAAAATTTTTTAGTTTCAGGGTTTAGTAAGTCGACGGTAAGTGGTTATAAGAATTATTGGACGCTTGATAAAATAAAATGGAAAAAAGAGTGTATTAAAAAAAATATTAGTTTTATTGAGATTGATACCAAAGAAGATGTGTTTAAAAAACTCAAAATTCTTCTTAAAAAGGGATAATAGATTTTGAAGAGAATTATTTCAAGTCTTTTGCTTTTTTTAGCACTATTTTTACATTCTTATGAAATAAAGAATGAAATATTTATGCCGACTCGTTATTATGTGGGTGATTCTGTTGAGTTTAAAGTTTCATTAGTTTTAAATGACGGTGAAGAATTTTTTCCTGTAGACTTTAAAGAGATTAAAGATGAATTTGTTGAAGTGAATTCTATCAGCTTTAATGAAGTAACAAATGAAATAATAGTTAATTTTGTGTCTTTTTATATTGGAAGCAGCTCTCTTCCTTCTATTTATATTGGGGATGTAATTAGCAATGGTAAAAAAAATAAGGTTGTTTTAGAGAATATAAAAATTAATACAGATAAACTAGTATCTAATAATTCTGATTTTAAAATTAAAAATATAGAAGGCGTTTTATTTGTTCCCGGGACAAGTACATATTTGTTTTTATCCATTCTTGTTTTGTTTTTGATTCCCTATCTAATTATTAAGTTTTTAAAGCTTTTAAATCGATTTTTAATTTACTTGGTAGTTAGGCATGGACTTAGAAAGCCTTATAAAGTATTGCAGAGGCAGTTTGTTATTTTGTCTAAATATACTAGGGAAGGTGAAGATCAAAGAACATTTTATAATTTAATAAATTCTTCTTTAAGAGTTTATTTATCTAAAAAAACAGGTTTTGATTTTAATGCTATTACTACAACAGAAATTTCTGTAATTTTGCAAGATCTTAAAGTTCCTTACGAGATCCGTTCAACTTTTATTAATACGTTAAGGCTTTCTGATTTTAGCAAATTTAGTGGTGTTGATTTAGCATTTGATAGCTTATCGTTTGTTTTAAATGATTTGAGAACTGCAGCATCGAATTTTGAAGAATTTAATAGAGGTGCTAATGTTAACATTTAATGAGCCCCTGTATTTGTTTTTATTAGTAATTTTTCCTTTAGTAATTTATTTTAATCATTTTTTTAAAAATAGAGGGGGTAAGATAAAGTTTCCTATATCGCTTTATGGTAATTTCAATTCTTTAAAGCTTAAGAATTATAGATTGAATTTGATGTATTTTTTTACTTATTCTTTTTTATATTTATCCGCAATGGTTATGGTGTTTGCTTTGGCTGGTCCTTCGATTTCAAAAAAGAAGATGATATATCTTAGTACTGGTGCTGACATTGTCATTGTTCTTGATATATCGCCTAGTATGGGAGCTGTTGAGTTTTCTTCTAAGAATAGATTAGATTTTTCAAAAGAATTGATTAGGCGGTTTATTTCTCAGCGTGAAAATGATAACATTGGCTTGGTAGCTTTTGCAAAAGATGCATCAATAGTAGTTCCCATAACAACAGATAGAGATTTTTTTAATAAAAAATTGGATGATGTTTATATTATGGATCTTGGCAATGGATCTGCTTTAGGATTGGGTATTTCTATTGCACTGTCCCATTTAAAGCATTCTGAAGCTCTTAAAAGATCAATAGTGGTTTTAACAGATGGGGTTGTTAATTCAGATGAAATTTATAAAGATCAGGTGATTAATCTTGCTCAAGGTTTAAATGTTAAGATTTATTCTATTGGTATTGGAAGTTCTGAGGAATTTAATGTTGATTTTAAATTAAGATCTGGGAAATTTTATCAAGGAAGTCTTAAGGAGGTTTATGATCCTAGTATGCTTGTTGAAATTTCAAATAAAACAGGAGGTCTTTTTTATTCGGTTAATGATGATTTTTCTTTTCAATTTGCAATTCAAGATTTTTCAAAAAAGGAAAATTTAGAGAGAAAAATTAAAATAGCTGTAGACAATAAAGATATTTATAAAGAATTTTTAATTTTAGCGTTTTGTTTATTGTTTGTTTATTTTATTTTTTCAAAAATTTTCTTAAAAGAGATACTATGAGCATAAATAACTATAGCGCTTTATACTTTTTTTTAATTTTAATGTTGGTTTTTTTTGTGTGCGTGTTTGATTTTAAACGAAATATTCCATTTTTCAAAACCTTAAGCTTTATGTATGGGGACAATTCTTACATTCAAAATTATTATATTAAAAAAGTTCTCATGACAATGTTTTTTATTTTTAGTTTGATTTTTTTAATTTTGTCTATCTTAGATATTTCTTGGGGACAAAAAGCTATTGAGGATGAGAGAAGTAAATTGAGAATTTCTTTTATTTTTGATATTTCTCGTAGCATGTTAAGCGTGGATGAAGGAAGGATTATTAATAGACTTGAGAGTGCTAAAAATATGATTAGTTTAATTTTAAGCAATTTTGAAAATGCAGAATATTCTCTTACTATTTTTAAAGGCAAGCCCATATTGGTTTTGCCTTTTTCTAAGGATAAAAACAGTTTAAATAAGATGTTGAATTATATAGAGCCCGACTTAATAAGTTCTCCTGGGAGTTTTTTAGGAGATGCTGTTTTTAATGTAATTTCTAATATACAAGATGATTCTTATTATAATTTTTTAGTTATTTTAACAGATGGTGATGATTGGGGAGAAAATAATTATTATAGGTTTTCGAAATTTGTAAATAATTTAAAATTGGAAAGTTTTGTTGTTGGGATTGGAGGGAATAGTCCTATTTTATTTGAGCAAAACTCAAACATTAAAGATAAAAATGGGAATTTTGTTAAAACTGTGATAAATGAGGAAAATTTACTTCTTCTTGCATCTTCTCTTAAAGGATCGTATTATAACTTGTATTCAAAAGGGATCAACTTTGTTGTAGATGATATAAGAAATGGTATAATAAGAAAAACGTCAAATGATATTATAATTGTTGATGTATCAAGGTATAAAGTTTTTTTGGTTATTTCGTTGTTGTTTATTTTTATGTATTTATTTGTCAGGATGATAAAGTGGGACGAAACTTTTTAGCAGTTTTTTATGCTTGCTTTTTGTGTTTAGGTTTTTGGTCTTGTTCGAATGTTAAGTCCATGTCATTGATGGCTATTGGTAATTATGAATATGTTAGAGGAAATTATCAAAATGCAATTTCAAATTATTACAATCTTGTAGAGGATAAAAAATATTCTGCTTGGGGATATTACAATCTTGGTATTGTATACTATTCTTTAGGTGAATATGAGAGTTCTCTTAGGATATTCTCCTATGCAAAAAAAACCAATGATATCTTTTTAAATTTTAATGTAAATTATAACGAGGGGATAATATACTACAATCAAGGGCTTTATCATAAGGCTGAAATGGCTTTTAAGGAGGCCTTAAAAATTAATCCCAGCAGCTACAATGCTAAATATAATCTTGAACTTGCAATAATAAAAAAACGAACAGCGCGTGATAGTTTGGATTCTTTAAGTGTAGAAAAAAGTAAAAATTTTGTTGAAAGTAATGAAAATTTTTTAAGGTATATTGAAAATCTTGAGAGGGTTGTATGGTTGAGAAAAATAGACGAGAACCTAGTTGTTTCAAAAGAAGATTGGTAATATTTTTTATTTGGTTTTTTTCAATCACAAGACTTTATTCGCTTACGGGTATTGATTTTGTTAAAAATATTAAAGTTTTAAGAGATGAAAAATTTGTTCAGATCATAAGGCTTAACAATCCTTTGCAAGATATTGATTTAAGTTTGCTGAAAGTTGAAATAAATAAAGAAGTTCAATCTAATTCCAATGTTTTATCAATATCTAAGATGACGGATAATAATTTTTCTTTTGTTGAGATTAAAGTTGAATATCTTTTTGATAATTTGGGATTTATTAAGATCCCCCCATTAAAAGTAATTTATAAAGGCGATTTCTATCTATCTTCAGAGGTCGAAGTTAGCGTTCTAAGAGCTGATGAAATAAATTCTGTTGGTTTGCCAGTTGATTTATATTGGGAGCTTGATAGAAAAGAGGTTTATGAATATCAAAGTATTGGACTTGTTTTGCGTTCAAATTGGCTTTCAGATAGCAATTCTAATGAAATGTCTGGAGTTTTGCCTGCCATTAAAGATGTAATGATTGAAAAGATGCCCATATTTGGAGATATTAAATATAGAACTTTTAATAATAAAGAAATTTTAGATGTACCTTTTTATAACTTTGTATTAACTCCTCTTAAGGGCTCAAAAAATGTTTTCATTCCCAGTTTCCCTTTTAATATTGAGTCTGGCCTTGTTAGAAAAACCCCCGAGCTTTTATTAAAAGTGAAGCCGATTCCCGAAGAGGTTAAATCTTTAGCGGTGGGAACTTTTAGAATTGACTTTGAAACCCCAACTTATTCGACAATTGAGCAAGATATATTTACTATTTTAATAAAAATTACGGGTCAAGGTAATTTCCCACATTTTTACTTTCCAGAGATTGAAACTTATAATTCTAAAATTCTTAATAAAAAGAAAAATTATAGTTTTAAGCCTTCTAAAGGTGGATACAAGGGTAGTATTTCTCAAATTTATACAGTTAAGCCTGGCACTAAAGGTAGTGTGTTTTTGAATATTAGCGATTTCAATTATTTAAATCCCGATAATGGTACAGTTTATACTCTTAAAGGGAAAAAATTGAAGTATGAATATTTAGGAGATTTTAATAGCATAAATAAAATACAAAATGTAGATTCTGATTTTAAACTGCTATCTTATACTGATATTTTGAATTACAAAAACAAAACTTTTTTATTTTTTGTGCCATACTATTATTTGCTTTTGGTTCCAGGATTTTTATTATCTTTAGCTATTTTAATTAACTATAAAAAATTTTTTGCAGCATCAAGTTTTGGACTGGCTATTTTAATATTGGTTGTTGGTATTAGTTTGAATGCTGTAAATGATGGTTTATTGTCAGAAAAAAATATAAATGATTTGATTGAAAACTATAATACTAAAAATTATGATACTGCGCTTATCAAAATTGATAATATTCTTAAAAAATATTCAAATTATTCAGGGCTTTGGTTAAATAGAGCTCTTGTTTTGAGTAAAATGGATAGAGATTTTGATGCTATTTATTCGGCGTATAAGGCATTTTTGATTTCTCCAAACAATGAAGCCCCCTATAAGGTTATTGATTTTATTGAATCTAAAAATGGAGTTACAGATAATATTCGTAACAATAGTTTTATTTTTTCTAATATTTTTTTTATTATTAGCTTGTTTTTGATAAATTTTTTAGTTGTAACTATTTTTTTTAGATTTTTAGCTAAAAATCTAAAAAAAATAGTTATTTTTTTACTTTTTTCTACTATTTGTTTTACTGTGTTTGAAACATATTATTTTTATTCTAAACAACAATCTGAGGTAGGAATAATTAAAGGTGATTTAGTTTCTCTTTATAAAGTTCCTGATAATTTTTCAAGGAGTTGGAGATTTTTAAAAGGAAATGCGAGTGTTTATATTCTTGACAGTAAAGATGATTTTGTCCTTATTGAAACAAGCTATGGGCTTCAAGGTTGGATCCATAAAAATTTTATTGTGTCCTTAAAAGATAATTTGATTTAATAAATAAGTATTTACAATATTTGGAAAATTTTTAAAAGGGTTTATTTTTATTTTTCCCTATACACTATTCTACCTTTTGTAAGATCATAAGGAGATAGTTCAACTTTTACTTTATCTCCGGGAACTATTTTTATAAAATGTTTTCGCATTTTGCCAGATAGGTGGGCAAGCACAATGTGTTTATTTTTAAGTTCAACTCTAAACATGGTATTTGGAAGGGATTCTTTTACAATTCCTTCGGTTTCAATAGCTTCTTCTTTAATGTTCAAGACAACCTCCACATTTTTCTTTAATAGAATTAATTTTACATGATTAAACATATCATTTCAATTCTTCTTTTAAGAATAAAATCACCATTGTTTGTTTACATTATAAGAAATTGTGTATATAATTACACGGAGTTTTTTAAAAATGTAATTTATAGGGAGGTATCGTGCAAAAAGCTAGTTCTGAGCATGAATTTATCGAAGAGATAAAAAAATTTCTTTCAGCTGAAAAAAGAGAAATATTAGATTCTATTAAGTCTGTAGAAAATAGCAAAAAAGAGATAATTAATAATGATATGTATCCAAAGGATGTGGTTGATATTGCTTTTGACAATATGGACGGAAATAATCTTGAAGCGTTAGGTTTTGTTGAAAAGAGAAAGTTGAATTTAATAAATCAAGCTCTTTATAGAATTTCTCAAAATTCTTATGGTAAGTGTTTGGCTTGTGAAAAAGAGATTGCGAGGGAGAGGCTTTTAGCAATTCCTTATGCTTTTTTATGTATTAGTTGTCAGACAAAAAAAGAAAAAAAGAGTAAAAGATGATACATCTTAGATTAATTATTTAATATTGTAATTTCTACTCGTCTATTTTTAGCCGCTAATGGGGATGATTTAGGATATTTTGGTTTTTTAGATCCCCACCCTTTAAATAGTATTTGGTCTTTGTTTTTTACTTTCATTTTTATCAAATAATTTCCAATTGCGCGTGCTCTTTTTTCAGAGAGCACGCGCATCTCTTCTTCCAATCCAAATGGTTCAGTATGTCCTTCTATTAAGATGTTATTTTTTTTAAATTTTTCAAGAAGTTTGGCTATAAGGTCAAGTTTTTTATATTCTTTTTGTAGTATTTGGAATGAGTCAGGATAAAATTCAATGTCAAGGCTTAAATTAATGCCTCTATCATTTTTTTCAATGCCAATGGTTTTAATTTTTTTTTCTCGTATGTAATTTTCGACTTCATTTTCAATTAAATTATCGTGTGGAAGTTCAATTGAAACTACTCTGCCAGAAGAGTTTCCAATCATTATGAAATGTTGGCTGTTGTTTTGATTTATTTCAAATGTATACCCATCATTATATTTATATGTATTGCCAATTTCATTGTCAAAATAAATTTTTTGGTTTACTTTTTGATAAAAATAGGTGTTTTTTATATTGTACCGTGATTCATAATTCGAAAGAATTATGTGATAATTTTTACCGTTTTGCGCTTCTTTGCCTTTATATTCGTAGTTAACATTAAATTTTACAACGAAATCTTTTATACCCCTGTCTATTTTTGATGCTTCTATATATTCTTCTGCGGGATATGTCCATTTGTCATTTATTTTAATAGGTGTTTTTGGAAATCTTGGAATGCCTCTAACAGAAGGTCTTTTTTGATTTACTCCTATTATATATTCTCCTTGTTTATTTATGCTGAAGGTTTCTTCAAATTCTTCATTTAATAGGTAAGGTTCATTGATATTTTCTCTTTTTAAGACTCTAAAAAAAGCCTTAATGTTTGCAAATTTTTCTGTTGTGTCTTTTATTTCGCTTGAAATTTGAATATTGATTGTAGAGCTTGAATTATATTGCCCGTTGAAATATATTTTTTGATTGTCTGTGCCTTCTAATCTAAATTTTGTACCTTTAATGTATTTAAACTCAAATATCTCAGAAGACAAAGCTAAGCTTTTAACTAAAAATAATAGCAACAATATTGTGGTTGCTTTGGTACTCATTAATAGATTTTATCATAAAAATGTTTAATTTTAAATTTTTATTAAAATTGCTATTTAATATTTTGTTATGATCCGATATTGATTATAATTTATAACGCAGTGGGTGATTTTTTAAATCATTAATTAATAGAGGTTTTATATGAAGTATAAAAAAATAAGGATTAATTTAAACTTAAAAAGAAAAAGTGGTATTTTGCTTAACATAAGTTCTTTACCATCTAAATACGGTATTGGAGATTTGGGTAAAGGGGCTTATAAATTTATAGATTTTTTGTTTGCATCCTCGCAAAGTTATTGGCAAATGTTTGCTTATTCTCCTATTGATTTTACAAGGTCTCCCCCTTATTCAATTTTTTCAGCTTTTGCTGGCAATGTTTATTATATTGATTTAGAGGCTCTAGATAAATTTATAGATTTGGATTTAAACCTTTTAAGGGAAAATGAAACCAGGTACTCTGATTTAAAAAAATTAAGCCTTAAAGATAAATTTCTAAAAGAAGCCGCTTTAAATTTTATCAATAGAGCTTCAGCTGATGAGGTTAAAAGTTTTGAAAATTTTAAAAAAAAGTCTTCTTATTGGCTTTTAGATTTTGCAAGTTTTGTTGCATTTAAAGAATATTTTTTTAAAGAATCAAAGGGTGCTTTTAACGTTCTTTTTGATAGAGGAATTCTTAAACGAAATGAAAAAGACTTATTTAAATTGAGAAATATCCTTTCAAAAGAGATTAAAGTGCAAGAGGTGTTGCAATACTTCTTTTTTTCACAGTTTCAAGCTTTAAAGCGTTATGCAAATGATAAGGGAATTGAGCTAGTTATGAATTTGCCCCTTTTTATAGCATATGATTCTGCTGATGTTTGGGCACATCAAAAATATTTTAAATTAAGATTTGATGCAAGCAAAGATAAGATTGCGGGAATTTCGCCAAATTATTTTTTAGAACAAGAGCAAGCTTGGGATAGTCCAGCTTATAGTTGGAATGTTTTAAAGAAGGTTAAGTATGAATGGTGGGCAAAAAGGATCGGGATTTTAAGAAAGTATGTAGATGTAATTAAAATTGATCATTTTAGAGGTTTGGTTTCTACTTGGGAAGTTAGTGCCAATGAGGCATATGCTTTTAATGGGTTGTGGGTAAAGTCTCCAGGACGAGATTTTTTTAATTTTATTTTAAATGAAATTAAAGACTTAAAAATTTGGGTTGAAGACTACGAAAATGATCTTGAAGATGTTTCAAAGCTAAGGGATTTTTTTAATTTTCCAGGAATGAGAATAATGAATCTTGCCTTTGATTTTGATTCAGATAATCATAATCTTCCGCATAATTATATTAAAAATTGTATAGTTTACATAGGAATTAGCGATAATGATACAATACGAGAATTTGTTGACTCTTTAGATGATTTACATAAAAAGTATATTTTTGACTATTTAAATACAAATGAAGATTTTGTTGTTTGGGACATGATAAGAAGTGCTATGAGTAGTGTTTCTGATAATGTAATAGTATCAATGCAAGATTATATTAATTTAGGGCATGACGTTAGGGCAAATATTCCAAAAAGAACCTTAGATAATTGGATTTTTAGGCTATTAGAAAGTGATTTAGATCCTGCTTTGAGTAAAAAGATAAGTTTTATTACAAGACTTTATGGCAGAGCTTAATATTTTTAAGAGTAAATTTGTTAAAATATTTAAATATTTTTGAATTTAATTGATATCCAATTGGCTAAATAAAGTCATTGTTATTTAATATTTTTTAATTTGTAAGTATTATGTATTAATGTATATGAAAATTTTTATCTATTGGATAGGTTTTTTCTTCTTTTTTATTTTTAAAGTTTTTAGTATATATTCGTTAACCGATGAAGAATTTTTTAAAAAATATAGTTCGTTTTTTGTTCATAAAGGATTTTTAAGTAAAAATATTAATGGAAAAATAACTAAAGTTCAAGTTAATGGGATAGATTCCAGGTGGGTTTACCCTTTTCATAGACTTTCTCCTAGTCGGATTACCTCGATTTATGAAGATGTTTATTCTTCAAGCTCATTTTTGACTACAAGTAATAATCTTTACGTTTCTTATGATTATTCAAAAAATTTTAGAAAATTAGTAGGAATTGAGAAATTTAACAGCAGTGCTTATATTACATCTAGTGCCTTTTCTCAAGAAGAGAATAGGCGTATTGCTATTGGAACTGCTATTCACGGCATTTATATTAGTAATAATGGAGCTGTTAGTTTTAAAAATTTAAATCGTTTAATTCCCCAGATTTATTTGGGTGCAGGGTATTACGATGTTATTAGTGCTGTTGAGTTTTCAAAAGAAGAGGCAAATAATTTATATTTTTCTTCTGGAGTTTATGGCGATATTTTTTTGATTAGTCAAGATATTGGGTTTATTAAAAAAATATCTTTTCCTTTTAAAAAACAAATAATACGCATTTTAGATTTATCTAGCAAGAATGTAGAAAGAATTTTAGTTAGAACATATGACAATCATTTTTATTCTTATTGTAATGGGCAATGGGTGTTTATTGGTAAATTATCTTTGCAAGATGAGGATTTTGTTGAAAAATCACAAAGGATGCAGCTTGCTAAAAATAAAGGTTCTATTTATTTAACAGCATATACATTGCGTAATAACAATTCCGTTGATGAAAGATTTAAATTTATTAAAGATTCAGGCATGAATGCCGTTGTAATTGATTTTAAAGATGATAATGGAAATTTAACTTATTTTAGTAAGCTTTCTTTGCCCAATAAATTGGGGTCTGTTAAAAACCTGATTGATGTTTCTTATATTCTTAAAAAAGCCAGAGAGCTTGGAATTTATGTTATTGCCAGGTGTGTTGTATTTAAAGATGCAAAATTGTATTATCATGACAATTTTAAGTACGCTCTTTGGAATAAAAGAACCAATAAACCTTGGGCGCATTTTATTGAAAAAGCTGATTCTAGTGGTCTTGTGAAATATGTGCAAGTAGAGCATTGGGTAGATATTTTTTCTCCTGCTACTTGGGAGTATAATATTTCTATTGCAAAAGAAATACAATCTTTTGGAGTTGATGAAATACAATTTGATTACATTAGATTTCCGTCAGATGGTCCTGTATCTCTTGCAACCTCAAGGATGAATAAGTATGAGATGCAACCCGTTGATGCTCTTGAATCTTTTTTGATTATGGCAAGAGAACATCTTCATGTTCCTATTTCTGTTGATATTTATGGGTATAATGGTTGGTTTCCTACTAATAGCATTGGGCAAAATATTGGAATGCTTTCAAATTATGTTGACGTTATATCTCCTATGTTTTATCCTTCACACTATACTAATGATTTTTTGTCAAGCAATTCTTATTATACGAAAAGAGCTTATAAGATTTATAAAGAGGGAAGCGATAGAGCACTTGTGTTTTCTTTAGATAGGGTTGTCATTAGGCCTTATGTTCAAGCTTTTTTGCTGGGAAAAGAAAGGTTTGTGGATGACGAGATTTATTTAAAGTATTTAAAGTTTCAACTCAAAGGAGTTAAAGAGTCATTTGGCAGCGGTTTTAGTCTTTGGAATGCATCCAATGTTTATTATATGGTTAAAGGTAGTTTAAAAGAATATTTAGATTCTTTTTAATTATTGTTTCTTGTAAAGGAGATTTATTTGGAACATTTAATTCAATTTTTTTATGTAGGATTTGGTATATTTTTATTGTATCTTGGAGGCAATTTACTTTTAAAAAGTTCAGTTAGTATTGCTACTTATTTGAAAGTTCCAACCCTTTTAATAGGGGTTACAATAGTATCTTTTTCAACAAGTGCCCCAGAGCTTTTTACAAGTCTAGTGGCGGCTTTTAAAGGTAAAAACGAAATTGTTGTTTCTAATGTTATTGGTAGCAATATTATTAATATGTTACTTGCTCTGCCTTTGGCAGGATTTTTTTTAAGGATTAAAGCAGATTTTAAAAGACTCAAGCTTTCTTTTATGTTTCTATTTTTATTAATGTTTCTCCTTTTGTTGCTTTCATTTGATTTTAGATCTTATTCTTTTTTTACAACTCCTTATAATCGTTTAAGCTCATTGAGTATTTTAATTTTGTTTTTATCTTATCTCTTATTCTTTTATAAAGAAGAAAAAGCGCATTTTAGTTTGGAAAATTCTTTTCAAGAAGGTGTAAACAATTTAAATCAGAATTTAAATTTTATATTTTTTAATGCGTTAAGCTTTTTTATTAGCATGTATTTTCTTTATTTGGGATCGAAATTATTGGTGGATGGGGCTCTTTATATTGCTAATAATGTTTTTAATGTCAGTGAAAAGTTAATTGGAATTATAGTTGTAGCTTTTGGGACAAGTGTTCCCGAGCTTGTTGTATCTCTTTTTGCAATAATTAGAAAAGAGTCAGATATTGCATTTGGAAACATTATTGGTAGCAATATTTTTAATATCGGGTTTATTTTAGCTAGCAGTAGTTTTTTCAGGCCTATATTATTGCAAGATATTTATATTTTAGATTTTAGTATAATGGTGTTTATAACTCTAGTTTTATTCTTAGTTGTTAAATTTAAAGGAGTTTTTAGCAGGGGTATTTCTTTAATTTTTTTGCTTTTATATATTTTATATAACTTAATGTTATTTAACCTTTAGTGATCGTATGAGCTTAATTTTAGCTTGTTAATTATTTTTAGTATAATATGGTTTATTATTTTAGTGTAATATAAGGAACAATATGAAAAAATTACCAGAAATTTTTTATATGAGTAGCAAAGAAATAGATATTTTGATTTCTCAGTTAGGAATATCTTCTGATACCCAAAAATCAATCTTGAAAATTATTCTGTCTTACAAAAAGAATGCTGTAGATTATTCTTCTTTTGTGGAAGAGCATTCTGTAAAAATACGAGGTTTGAAAGGGGAACTTGATTTTTTATTTCGTAAACTTTATGAAGTTAAAAGGGGAATAGTTACTAATAAAATAGCAACGAATGGAGAATTTTTACCAGATAGCATAATTTTGACCGATGAAGCCAGTTATGATTTTTATTATTATTCTATTGATGATTTATTTTTGAAGACTTATATAGGAATAGAGCTTTTTAGTTCTTTACTTACTGTTAAGAATATAGAATCTAGGTTTTTAGTTTTTCAGAATAAATTTGTAACTATTACAGATTTAGATATTAACTACAAGTTTTTTGAAACAAAATCGCAATTGAAAGAAATATTGGTTTGGAAATCATTGATAATTCCATCGAGCAGGGCTTTATATTTTGTTGAGTTTGTTAAAAAAATATTTTTCAATATTGCTTCTAATAATGTTGTAAAAGATGTTTTCGTTAGAGTAAAAGGATTAAAGCTTGGTGATTATGAGAGAGCTTTGGAAGAGGGTAAGAATATTATTAGTGCTATTTCCAAGATTCTCTCTGGCATGATTGAAATTAAAGATGAAATTCTTGGTAAAAAAGGAATCACTTTTTCAAAAAATCATTTTGTTTTTTTGAATTTTCTTAATCTTTTTATTAAAAATGAAAAAGACTTAGAAGAGCTCAAGGCAGTAGAAGCTATTAAAATTGATGAATCTTTAAAAGCAATTGAGAAGACTTTGGAATTTAAAAAAGGTTCAATTGATACGAAAGAGTTTTCCAGCATTCTAAAGGTTTATTCTGAAGGCTTAAGTGATCCTGAAAATTTTTTGTTAATTGCTAATATGTACTTTTTTGAATCCAAAATTCATGATATTTTGCCAAAAATATTTCAAGTAAAGGAAAATTTTTATTTGTACAAACCTTTTGCATATGAGGTTTTTTTAGAAGAATATGAAAAGGTTTTGCAATTTCTTAATAATGAATTAAGGACTAGTATATTTAAAATTCTTAGCTTTGGGGATGACCCTTCTTCTATTTTTACAGAAGAAGGATTAGAAGAAGTTATTAATAAATTAGTATCTAGATATATTATGAATGAGTATTGCTTAAAAAATAAAGTCAAATTTCTCGACCTTATTGTTTCTCATTACAGAAGAGTTTACAAAACACAAGGTGTTCAAGCCCATCTTAAGGATTTGATTAAAGTTGAAGCAGCCAAATATTTTAAGAATAGTAACGAGCTATTGCCTTTATATAAAATATATAAACTTGATTTGTATTCGCTTTTAAATGCTGCTTATAAAGATTTAAGTTTGCTTAAAAGAATTGTTTTGTTTTTGACAGGCAAGCATCAAAGCTATAAGGAGGCGTTGTCCAGATTGGATTTTAGGGTTGGTTTGAATAAAAGTGGAAGTGGTCTTTTTGATTCAAACGAAAGAGTTAAAAGACAATTGGAAAAAATTAGAAGACAAAGAGAAGAAATAAAAGCTCAAGTTAGAAATTCTTTTCCCAAAAAAGGTGTAACGCCTAAGCAAGCAGTAAATAAAAATTATACAAAACAAGAGCAAGATGAAGCTTGGGTTAAGTTTGGTGATAGAATACAAAAAAAATAGCGTTTATAAATGAGTGGATTTATTTGTTAAAATAAATCCCTTGGCTTTCTTGCTGTATTTTTGGAAGTTTGGCATTCTGCATAATGCTTTATTTTTCCATTTTCAAATTTTGATTTCATTACAATTTTTCCGCCCCATCGACTTATTAGTTCTTTTGAGCCCACTCTTTGAGCGTTTTTAGAAATTTTTGCCATATTTTAAAGCTCCTTTTAGATAGATTTATTGTATAATAAAATTTATCAAAATAAGGTTGATTTATCAAGGAATTTATTAATGTTATTTATAATGTTTTTTATAAGTGCTTCTCTTTTTTCAAAAGAAGTTTACTATAGGTTTGCAGATTATTCCGCTAATTATAGCATAGTGGGTAAATATGAGATTACAAAAGAAGAGTCTGAGGAAGTGTATGGATATAAATTTACTTATGATCGTAATAATAATCTTATTTTAGTTGAGTATATTGGCAAGCTTAGCATTTTAATGCCTTCTTTTTTTAATGCAAATCAAATTAAAATAGAAAGATCTAAGCGCAGTGAAAGACGCATATTCCTAAATGGGGGACTTGCTTTTAAAAATAATAATGGCGTTTACATTGAACATATAGAGTATATGGGTGATGGTAGGATTAAAAATATTTTTAATTATAACAGATCTAATGAAATGGTTAGGGATAGATATAATGTTTCTTATTATCATTTTTTATATGACAATGAGAAAGAGTTTAGTGTTTACAGATTTAATGAATCAGGAATTCAAATTAAAGATTCAAATGATGTGTATTTTACAAAGATTAGTTATGATCATTCTAAATTTGTTAAAACGGTTTTTTATTACGATGAAAATGGCTATATTGTAAAATCAAAAAATGGTACTTGTGGGTTTAGATTAACTTATGATGCTAATCATAATCTTATTAAAGAAGAATACCTTGATAAATCAGCTTACATTACTTCAAATCCATTTTCTGTAGCTACTAAAATATATCATTATGATGTTGATGGAAAAGTTATTGAGATTTTAAATTATGATATTGATAACAACTTGACTCCTGATGAAAATAATGTAGCAATCTACCGTTATGAATATTGCTTTAAGGATAAAGATTGTTATTACAAAGAATATAATTATGACAATAATAATAATTTAACTATCAGTCAAAATGGCTATGCTATGAAGAAGACTATTTTTTATATCCAAAATAATGAAAAAAGAATAATAAACTATAGTAATAAAATTAATAAAAACTATAATAGGGATGTTCCGACTGTTTATGAGGAAAAGTATGAAATAATGGATAATTTTAAAGGCATTGCTATTTATAGTTATAAGTATGATGACAAATTTTATCTAATAGAAAATATTTTCTTTGATAAAAATTTTAATTTAATAGCCGATGTTAAAGGTGTGATGATTTACAGATACTCTTACGACAAAGAAGGATTTTTGATCGCTCAAGAACATTTTGGCGGAGATTTTGTTAATCCAATAGATGATTTTGAAGGAATTTCAAAGTATAAGTTTAGTTACGATTCTAATGGTAATATGATTTCAAAAAAAAATTATTCCAAGGATGGAGCTTTGGTTGCTGATTGTAATTTTGTTTTTGAATATTTATATGAATATGATAAACAAAATAGGCTTATTTCTCAAAAAAATTTTGGCAGCTTAGGTCAATTACAAGATGATATTCATGGAGTTAGCGTTTATAAATATGAATATAACAAATTTGGAAAAATATCAAAGCAGTCAAATCATGGTCCGGATTTAAGATTAAGAGATGACGTTGGAGGATTCTCAATTTATAAGTGGATTTATGATGCTAGAGGCAATTTAATAGATTTCCAAAAATTTGATTCTTTAGGGAATTTAATATAAGTATTTTCTGTTCTCATATTTTCCTATATTACATAATAATTCATAATTGCTTCGTTTAGAAAATTTACCCATTTCATCTATACTTAATTTTTCTGATACAATTTCTACCTTTGAACCTGTTTTGACTTTTAAGTTTTTGGGAATTTCTACTATTGTTAGATTCATGCAAACTTTTCCCCTTATTTTACACTTTTTATTGTTTATTAAAAAATAAAAATTATTATTTATATTTTGGGGTATCCCATCAAAATATCCGATTGGAATAATTCCTATTCTCATGTCCTCTTTAGCTTGAAATAAGCCTGAATATGAAATTTTTTCTCCCTTTTTTACATTTTTGATAAATATTACTTTTGAAAATAAATTCAATACCGGTTTAAAATTTAGGGTAGGGTTTTTTGGTTTTAGTGTTGGATAATAGCCATAAAGAATAAGGCCAGGTCTTACCATATTGAATTGTGGGTTTAGTTTGTAGTTGACAATGTGTCCCGAATTAGAGATATGGACAAATTTTGGATTTATATTTTTTTGTTTAAGCGTTTCTAAAAAAAATAGGAATTGATCTATTTGTTTTTGGGTAGTTTTGAAACTTTCTATTGTTGGAAGATGTGAACAAATTCCCTCTAGCTCTAGAAATTTTGAATTTTGAATGTATGTGGCTATTTCAAGAGCACTATCTATTTTTATTCCATATCTGTTCATACCGACATCAATTTTTAAGTGAACTTTTATTTTCTTTTTTTGCAATGCACATTCTTTCTCTATCAAAAATAGATATTCAAAATCAGCAACAAATGGTAATAATTCAAATTTAATCAAATTTTTAATTTCTTTTTTGTCCACTTTAATATACATCAATATTTTTACATTTTTATCAATTTTTTTAAGTGTTTTAGCGTCTTCAATGCTAGAAAGTCCAAAATAATTTATTTTTTTTGCTTTAAAAAATTTAAAGATATTTACAAGTCCGTGACCATACGCGTCAGCTTTTAGAGTAGCCACTATTTCTTTTTCACCAATTTTATTTTTAATTAAATTTAAGTTATGCTCTAAATTATTTAAATTTATTATTATTGTTTTGTTACTGCTCATTGTTTTATTATTATATATTTAACTTTCTTAGAGAAGTGAGAATCTTTTTTATCAATTTTAGATTTAATCTATAACGGGTATTGGAAATCTTTTTACTTGGTTGCCTTTAAAATGTAGTCTTAAATTTTTTTGGAAATCATTATATATCTTAGGGTTAATTCTAATTTCATATTTTTTAGTTTCTTTGTTTATATTGTTTTCTACTGTTAATGTTGCCAAAATATAATACCAGTTATTATTCTTGTAATATTCTGCAATTGTTTTTGAAAGAGATTCAGTTCTTAATGTGCCAAATGAATAAGCGTCTTTTGCGAGTTCTTTTTTTGATTGCTGCTTTCCGCTGACGAGGCTGTTTATATAACCAATAAAATTTCCTTTATCTGGACTTAAAAATTCTAATTTTGTGATTTTGTATTTCTCAGAAGCTTCGTTTGATAGGTCAAACGAAATGATAGCAGAAAATCCAATTTTTGAAAATATATTTATAAATGAATAGCTAATTCCAGCAAGTTCTTTTATTGGCTCTCCATTCAAATTTACTAATTCCATGTAAGGTTGGCTAATGGCAATATCAACAGATGTAAGTAAAAAATTTTGTTTCAGTTTTTTAATTTCTGTTTTTATATTTTCTTTTACAATGAAGTTGCTATTTTCAAAGACATTAATTTCGTTGTTAGAAAAAACATTTTTAGATAGAAAAAGAATTGTCGCAGTTAGAATAAACTTTTTAAGGCTCATGAAATATTTCCTTTTGTTTATATTCACATATCTTCAAATAGGTCTCCATTTGTGTCTTTTAAGATAGAATTTTCTTTTAGTACTTCTTTTAAAAAATCAATAATTAATTTTGAATTAAGAGAAATTTTATAAATTTTAGTTTTTTGAGTAAGCTTGTTTTTGACGGTTAAATTTGCAAGCATATAATTCCAATGACCATTTTGATATGTTAATTTAAAAGCATTTTTAAGTTCGTCGCTCATCAATATTCCAAATGGGTATGCAGTAACATATCCTTCTTCTTGTGAATTTTCAACAGCTAGAATAGAATCTTTAAGATCTAGATTGGAACCGGCTGTTATTAATTTAATATCCTCAATTTCATATTCTTTGTCTCCATTTTTAGTTGTTTCAAAAAGTATTAATAGTGATGTGAGACTACTATATTCAGTGTCCAATTTTATAGGAGATAGTATATAAGAATATCCAAATTTGTTTTTGAATTCTGGGATTGCTTGTCCATTTTCATCTAAGATTGTCATTGCCCTTGTTTTTATCCAAGTTACGTCATGATTGCTATTTATGATTGGCAATTTTTTATTTAAAATTTTGCCCGATATTAAATGTAATTTTTCATCGCTTATTGGTTTTCCAGTTTTGCTGTCTTGCTGTACGGATTGTGGTTTTTTTAAAAAAGTTTCATTACTTATTGGTTTTCCAGTTTTGCTGTCTTGCTGTACAGATTGTGGTTTTTTAAAAAAAGCGCAACTTGTCATTAACATAAGCATTATTATTACTAACTTCAATCTTTTATATGTTTTAAATATCATTATATCTTTCCCCTTTATACCCTTTATACCTTTTATTGATCAGCAATTAAAATTGCATTAAGCTATAATATAAAATGCTTATGCGAAAGTCAAGTTGCTTTTTAAAAATTTTATTCTTTAAAAATTGTATTTTTATTTTTAATCTTACAACAAAGGCACTTCTGCTGCTAAAAAATGAATTATTCCTATAATAATTGATATAATGCCAATTAATTGTCGATTATTTTCAAGTATTGATTGAAATTTTCCATATTTTTCATTGTTTTGAACTTCTGTAGGTAATTTTTGTTTTAAAAACAAGATAAATCCAATTAAAAACAAACTTATAGCTGGGATCAAATTTCCAATTATTGGTAATTTGTAGGGCTTAATTATTTCAAGGGTACTAGTTATTAAAAATAATAATCCAAAAATACTTTTTACCCTTTTATTATCGTTTATTAAATTCACAAAATCTTCAAAAATTTTTAAAAATTTTATTTTTTCTATTAATATTGGGAATGCAAGTATTATTCCTCCCAAAATGTTAAGCAAAACAGACATGAAGTATATTTGCATCATATTTTATCCCCTAGGTTTTATTCTTTTACTATAAAAAGCATTACTATTACCATTACTCTTTAGTATTATACTTAATAAACTTTCATTTTGATAGATTATATTAGCATATGTTGTAAAGTTTTTGTTGCCTATATAAAGCATGTTGCTTTCAATTAATTTATTGTCTAAATAAATATCTAGCTTAGCTTTTCCCAAGTCAGAGGGTTTTTTTGTTTTTATGTTTATTTTTAGCGATAATTTGCTTTTGTCTTGTTGATAACTTATTGTCATTTTGATATTGTTTTTATTATTTTCGAGATTTTGAATTCTGGGAATTAGTAAAATTTTAAAAAATAAAAGAATTATAACAAAGATTATTCCAATAATGATGTGTTTTTTTAGTTTTTCTTGGTATTCAATTTCTAGTTGTTGATTGCAATTAATCTTTTTCATTGGATTTAAAAATTTAACCCTATTAAAATTATAAAATTATAATTTTATAATTTTAATAGGGTGTTTAAATTCCACCAGTAAACACTAACACCTGTTTTTCCACCATAAAGTATGCTAAGTATTCCATCTTTAGATAAACTTTCAGATAGAAATGTTAAATTTGGAGGCTCTATTAAAGCTATTTGCTCTTTAATCAATCCATTGTTGTCTAATTTCCATATTATATTGTTAGATAAATTTTTCATGTTAGTAGATGCTATTATTTTATCTTTTTGTATTTTTATAATGTTAATAAAGCTTTCTTGTTTATCATCTAGTAAATTTTTAGGAAGAGCGATTTTACTTATTAATTTTAATTCTTTATTTTTTTTTAAACTCATTTTATATATATATTGATCTTTAATTTTAATCCCAAGATCGTTTATATTTTCATTATCCTTAATGTTTTCATAGTAAGTGATTTTTACATAAAGAATTTTTTTGTTAACCTCAAAGAAAACCTTGTCTATTGTAATATTATATTTTTTATTTTGAGTGTCTATTGTTTTTAGTAAGTTTTTATTTACGTAAATTTTATAAAGTGGGGAAAATTCTTGATTATAAGAATATATTATATAGCCTTCGCTATATATTGATATCACCGCAATGTTGCCATTTTCATCAATGTTAACATCGTAAATTTGTGGAAATGGAGTGCTGTTTAAACCTTCTTGACCCAAAATTCCCACAGATGAGTTTTTGTTTAGTATTAGTATTCTCATAAAGTAGGCGATATTTTCTTTTTGATCAAATGTTACTTTTTTATTATTTAGTTTGTCTGTGACAATAATGTAATCTTTTAGTGGATATATTGCTTGAATTCCTTCAAATTCTATTTTTTTTATTTTTAAATCGGGGTTTGTTTCAAATATCCCATTTTGATAGGTTTGTATTAGTTTTCCGTATGAGTTGAAAATCATTAGTTTATTTGTTTTTATTTCTGCAATGTATACTAGCCCATTATATGTTTTAATATCAAATTTTGAATTTGTAAATTTATTATCCAAAGGCATTACTGCACCGGGAAGTGTTCCGAATGGTATTTTAAATTGTTCTTCTCCTAGTTCGTTTAAAGTTTTCATGTTACATGATATAATTGCGAAAAGTAAGCTTAATGTAAAAATTTTACAGTGTTTTTTCATATTTTTTATATTATCATTTAAAATGAAAAATGACTTTAAGTCAATTATTTAGGAGAATTAGTACCTAACATGTTAAAAGCAATACTTGAGACAACTATTGGCTCAAAAAGCAAAAGAGATTTAAAAGATTATCTTCCAACTCTAAGAAATATTAATAAGCTTGAGCGTTGGGCGTTATTGTTAGCAGATGAAGATTTTTCAAAAGAGACGGAAAAACTTAAAGATGAATTAAAATCTGGCAATTCTTTAGAGAATGTTTTAGAGCGGGCTTTTACTCTATCTAGAGAAGCTGCTAGAAGACGTCTTAAAGAAAGGCCTTATGATGTGCAAATTATTGCAGGACTTGCTCTTCACAAAGGCAAAATAATAGAGATGAAAACAGGAGAAGGAAAAACTCTCTCCTCAGTTCAAGCGGCTTATTTGAATAGCTTGACAGGAGATGGAGTTATTATTGTTACTGTTAATGACTATCTTGCGGAGCGTGATTCTAATTGGATGAAACCGGTTTTTGATCTTTTAGGTGTTAGTGTTGGAGTTGTTCTATCTAATATGGATTATGAGTTAAGAAAAGCTCAATATGCCAAAGATATTACTTATGTTACAAATAATGAACTTGGATTTGATTACTTAAGAGATAATATGCGTTATGACTTGAGTGAAAAATCTTTAAGAAAGTTCAATTATTGTATTATTGATGAGATTGATTCTATTTTAATTGATGAGGCAAGAACCCCTTTAATTATTTCAGGGCCTACTGAGGGCAATACCAATGCTTATCTTGAGGTTAATTCTCTTGTATCTTTTTTAAAAGAGTGTGCTAAGGATCCTAAAACAGGAGATTATCCTTTAGAAATAGACGATCTTGATGGCGATTATACTGTTGATGAAAAAGGCAAAAGAATTTCTTTTACTGCTAAAGGGCTTAATAATCTTGAACAGCTTTTAGTTTCTAAGGGCATTATTACTGGGTCTATGTATACCGATTCAAATTTTAATTATGTTCATTATATGACTCAAGCCTTGAAAGCACATTTACTTTTTTTAAAAAATAGAGAATATATTGTTGGTGATTCCGGTGTTGAGATTGTAGATGAATTTACCGGTCGAGTTTTAACAGGGCGAAGGTATTCTGATGGACTTCATCAAGCTATTGAGGCTAAAGAAGGAGTTAGAGTTGCTAATGAAAATAAGACCATGGCAACTATTACTTTCCAGAATCTGTTTAGAATGTTTGATAAAATTTCTGGTATGACAGGTACAGCTGATACTGAGGCTAAAGAATTTCATAAAATATATAATCTTGATGTAGTTGTAGTTCCAACAAATAGGTTGTTAGCACGAATAGATGAGGACGATACTATTTATTATACGGAAGAATTTAAGTTTAATGCGATTACAGACGAGGTTTATAAAACTTACAAGAAGGGGCAACCGGTTTTAGTGGGAACCGTTTCTATTGAAAAATCTGAGATTTTATCAGCTATGTTTAAAAATAGAGGAATTAAGCATGAAGTTCTTAATGCAAAAAATCATTCTCGAGAGGCATTTATTATTGCTGAAGCTGGAGCAAAATATGCTGTTACAATAGCCACAAACATGGCTGGTCGTGGTACAGATATTAAGCTTGGAGGCAATATTGAGCACAGGGTTAGAAAAAAAATTGGTACTAATGTAAGCCTTGAAGAATTTCAAGAAGCTGTTAAAAATGAAAGAGAAAATTACCTAAAAGACTATAATGAGGTTAAAAGTCTTGGTGGACTTTATGTTATTGGTAGTGAACGTCACGAATCAAGACGAATAGATAATCAGCTTCGCGGGCGTAGCGGAAGACAAGGTGATCCTGGGCGTTCAAGATTTTATGTGTCGCTTGAGGACGATTTAATGCGTCTTTTTGCTGGAGACAACCTGAGGTCATTAATGGGTAAGCTCGGAATGGCGACGGGAGAGCCCATTACACATGCTCTTTTAACCAAATCTTTGATCAATGCTCAAAAAAGAGTAGAAGACAGAAATTTTGAAATTAGGAAACATTTACTAGAGTACGACGATGTTATTACGAATCAAAGAGATTTTATTTATGCACAGAGAAATTCTATTCTTGAGGATACAGCGATTAAGGATCGTATTCTTGTTGCTTTAGAAGAATATCTTGATTTTTTACTTGATGGGTCAAAAAGTAGCATAGTTTCAAATATTTTTTTAAATGAAATAAATTTAATTTTTGCTTATATGCTTGAGAGTCTTGGTTCTATTGAAAGTATTAATTCTCTTGATTTAAAGGCTAAGTTAATGCAAATAGCAAAGGCAAATTTAGATGAAAAGGAAAATTTGATCGGTAAAGATCTTTTTAATGGATTTTTAAGATATGAATATTTGAAAAATATTGATTTTAAATTTCAAGAGCATCTTGCAAATTTGGACTCTTTAAGAGAGGCTGTTTATTTAAGGTCTTATGCTAATAAAAATCCAATTACAGAGTACAAAGAAGAGGGGTTTTTTATATTTAGTGAGCTTATTAAAGACATTAAAGTTGCTACCATAAGGCGTGTTCTGCAGTTAAAATTGGATAATAATACTTCTGATTTTAAATCAGTAAGGAAGTCTAAAAATGTTAATTCAATTCATAAAGAACTTTCGGGAATTTCTATTAATGAAAGTAAAAGTGTTTCTAATGTTCAAGTGATTAGAAGTTCTCCTAAGATAGGTAGAAATGAGCCTTGTTATTGTGGAAGTGGGAAAAAATATAAAAATTGTCATGGCAAAAGTTAGAACAGGAGGTTTTTATGTTTAAACTGCCAGAACTTGGTTATAATTATGATGCTGTTGAGCCTTATATTGATGCTAAAACTATGGAAATTCATCATAGTAAGCATCATAATAGTTTTGTAATAAATTTAAATTCTATTTTTGAAAAAATGGGAAAAAGTCATATAAAAGACGTGTCAAATATATTAAAAAATATTAATGATTTTCCAGGTGAATTTCAAACTCCAATAAGAAATAATGCTGGAGGTTATTCGAATCATACTTTGTATTTTAGAACTTTAAAACCAGGAAACAAGAGTAATCTTTTAGAAAAGTTTAAAAATGATGTTAATGCAGCTTTTGGAAGTCTAGATGTTCTTAATTCTAGCTTAAAAGATACTGCGATGAAAATTTTTGGAAGTGGTTGGGCATGGTTAGTATTGTGTCCTGATAGTGGTCTTAAAGTGATTTCAATGCCTAATCAGGACAGTCCTATAATGAATTCTTATAAGCCAATTTTGGGTATTGATGTTTGGGAGCATGCCTATTATCTTAAATATCAAAATAGAAGAATTGAATATGTAGATGCATTTTTAAAGGCTTTAAATTGGGAAGAAGTTTCAAAAATTTACAATGAAGCTAGCAGTTAGTTTATATTTCATAAAGATTTTTTAATTTTGGAATTAACATTTTATTCTAAAATGTTAATTACTTTATTTTAAGTCATTATTAAAGTTTTCTCTTTCTATGTCGTTAAAGTATTCTACTGTTCCGACTTTTAATTCATAGGTTGCATTTTTGTCGGATACTATGATTGCATTTTTATGTAATTGAAGTGTGCTAATTGTCCACATATGATTAACCCCTTTTTCAATAGCGTGTTTTAATGCTCTTGCCTTGTTATGCCCATTTACTATTATTAAAACTTCTTGCGAGTCCATAATTGTTCCAATTCCAACAGTTAGGGCGCTTTTGGGAACTTTGTTTAGATTGCCTTCAAAAAATCTTGAATTGGCAATGATTGTATCTTGGGTTAAAGTTTTAATTCTTGTTCTTGATGTTAATGAGGAGCCCGGCTCGTTAAAAGCAATGTGACCATCAGGTCCAATTCCACCTACAAAAAGCATGATTCCTCCCAAAGATTTGATTTTTTTTTCGTACTCCTCACATTCTTTTTTGAGATTTAAAGCATTTCCGTTTAGTATATTTATGTTTTCTTTTTTAATATCAATATGAGAGAAAAAATTTTTCCACATAAATGAATGGTAACTCTCAGGATGGCTTTTTTCAATTCCTATATATTCGTCCATGTTAAAAGTTATAACATTTTGAAATGAAATTTTTTCACTTTTATATAATTCGATTAAATTTTTGTACATACCGATTGGAGAGCTTCCTGTTGGAAGTCCCAGAATAAATGGGGCTTTTTTGGTTGGAGAAAATTCTTTAATTTTTTGTGCTACATGATTAGCTGCCCACTTTGATATGTCTTTATATGTAGGTCTTATTATTAGTCTCATTGAGATCTCCTTAAAATGGGTTAAAGTTTATAGATTGTTAAAGATTATTTTAGATTCTATCATTGTTAACTTTAGGTTGAAATCTTTATCTAAAACATTGATGTTTGCATCATAACCATGACATATTAACCCCTTTTTATCAATATTTAGAATTCTTGTTGGATTGTAGGAACTTGCTTGAACAGCGTCACTTAAACTGTAGCCGAATTCTACTAAATTTTTAAGCCCTTGTATCATTGTAAGTGTTGATCCAGCTATTGTGTTGCTTTTCACGCTGTGGAACAATCCATCTTCTGCAATATAAACTTCATCTCCGTTTGCAATTAGTTTTCCAGAAGTTTGAAGATTTGGAGTAAGTCCGTCAGTTACAAGCACTATTTTGCTTATATCCTTAAGTTTTCTAAGCATTAAAACTAATTTTGGATGTATATGATGACCATCTGCAATAATTTCACAAGAAACATCGCCATGTATTAATACCGCTCCTATTGCATTTGGATTTCTGTGATCAAGTTTTGACATTGCATTGAAAAAATGGGTTGTGTGAAGTATCCCAACTTGAAACCCTTCAATCATATTTTCATATTTTGCGTTTGTATGTCCTGCTTGAAGGTTTATATTGTTTTCAAGGCAAAACATTGCGAGTTCTCTCATACCTTTAAGCTCAGGAGCAACAGTCATTGTGCTTATGTGTGTTTTTTTTCTACCGTTTGACTCTGTAAATACCCCACCGGCTGCATCTATTAGTTTTTGCATAATTTTAACGCTAGGTTCATGAAGATAGGAAACAGGGTGTGCCCCTCTTTTTTCAGGAGAAAAAAATGGCCCTTCAAGGTGAAGTCCTAGAATTTTAGCTCCTTTTTCTTTGCCAATTGCTGCTGTACAAGCTTTTATTGTTTGGATCATTTCATCTATTGGTCTGGGATAAAGAGTTGGTAAAAATCCTACTACACCATATTGAGCTAGATGTTCTGACATTTTAAGTATTGATTCTGTTGAACACTGATCTGTTCCATGACCGTGAAATCCATGAATATGATTGTCGTAAAGTCCGGGAGTTATATAATTACCTTTTGTATCAATCATTTGATATCCTTCGAGATCTATTTTTTTAAGTCTATCAGATGTTACAATATCAAAAATTTTATTATCTTTAATTAGGACCGCTGAATTATCCAGTTTGTCATTTCCAGTTAAAACGGATTTTGAGTTGAATAAACAAAAATTTGGCATTTTCATATTCCTTTTAATTTATTTTACTATAAACATTAATCTTTTTTTAATGTTTATGCTTTTTTATTTTAAAGCGTTTGAATGTTTAAAATTTTATTTTTTTAAATTTATTTATTATATTTTATTTTCAATTTTATTAATGATATAATGTACTGCAAAAAGGACATTATTATGGCATCAGGATTTTTTGTTCCTGGACTTGAGAGTAAATATAATACTAAAGAAATTCGTGAATCCATGCTTAAGCCCGATAAAGCCAAAATCGATTCTTCTTCTAAGAAGCTTGAATCTTTAGAGCAAGAAAAAAGTGCTTGGCAGTTAGTTAATAGAAAAATCTCTACTTTAAATTCTCTTGCAAAAGAAATTACATCACTTAACAGCCCTTTTAATCTAATGTCAGGAAATTCTAGTAATAGTGAAATTTTAACTTTATCTACTCGATATGGGTCTAAGAATGAGACTCATAAATTAATTGTTGATCAAATAGCGTCCGCGGATGTATTTTTGTCTTCAAATTTTGATCCTAAAAAAGTTACAATTCCAGAAGGAGATTATATATTTTTAGTTGGCAAGAAAGAAATTAATGTAAAAAGTAATGGCAACATTGATTTGCTCGTTAACGATATTAATAGTAAGGGAAAAGGATTTTTATCTGCAAAAATAGTAAAAAGTGATAAAAATGGAAATAGTCGTTTTATTTTGCAATCTTTAAAGGAAGGCAAAGAAAATAAACTTGTCATCAAGGGAGAAGGATTGTCTTTTGCCAAGCAAATTGGTCTTTTAAGCGAGTTGAAAACTAATTTTAATCCTATCCTTTCAGATATTGCTGTAAATCAATCTAGTAGTAATAATAGACTTTTTTTTGAGAATAATAGCCTTGTTTTAAATCCTCTTTCGGAGGCATCAATTGAGATTCCTGAAGATATTGAAATTACATCTAGGAGTAAAATTAAGTTTGAAATTAAGTATTTTGATACAGGTTTAGAAGAGTCTGATAGTAAGATTATTTTTAATCCCGGAGAAGCCACATTTAAGGACGCAAAAGTTGACAGTGAAGATAGTGTAGTTGATCTTGGATCTGATTTAAAACCGCCGTTAGAAAAAAAATATATTCAAATGAATATGGTTAAAATATGTAGCAAGGAGGGTTCTCTGGAGCTTTCTCCAATAAATATTTCAAATAACTTCGAAGAAGTTGAAGTTGATGTTGGGGCTCTTTCTAGTCTAGAAGAAATAAATATTGAAAATAAAGCAAATAATGCAGTAATTGTGATTAGAAATGTTGAAGTTTTTGATCCAAAAAATAGAGATGGTTATTTGCCAATAAATGCCAAAAGTTTTGCTGAGAATGCAAAAATTAAATTTGACGGAGTAGATGTTGAGAGAGATTCAAATGTTATTAATGATTTAGTTCCAAATGTGACATTAAGTTTAAAAAAAGCTTCAAGCGACATGGTTGAGGCCAAAGTTGAACCCGATTATGAGGGGATTAAGAGAGTTCTTTTAGATTTTATTGGTGCTTATAATGAGGTCCTTGCGGAGATTAATATTGTAAGTTCCAATGAATCTCAACTTAGTAATCAAAAGTCTAATATAGTTGAAGAGTTAACTTATCTTAGTGAGTCTCAAAAAGAAGAGGCTTATAAAAATTTGGGTATTCTAAGGTCTGAATTTTTATTGAAAAATCTTAAATCCAGATTAGAGTCGATAATTTTTAAGCCCTATGTTACCAATGATCCTAATTTTTCGATAATTAATCAGATAGGGGTGTTTACTAGCTCTATTTCTTCTTCTGGTGGACTTTCTAGATATTTAAGACTTGATGAGAAAAAGTTTGATGAATCAATTCGCAACAACATTGATAATGTTAGGGAACTTTTTTTATTTGACCTTAATGGTGACAGAGTATATGATAATGGAATTGCCAAAATGCTAGGAGATTGTTTATCGCCTCTTGTGACTTCTGGGGGTGTTATTTATAATAAAATAAAAAATTACGACTTGAAAATTGTTAATCAAAAAAATAAAGTTGAAGATTATAAAAAGAAATACGATGATAGAGAGAGAAAAGTAGAAGGCGAGCTTAATACTCTAGATTTTACTATTAAGCGCATGAAAGATCAGGAAAATACATTAAAGGCTTTTGATTTTAATCAAAGAAATAGATAATAGTAATTATTTTTAATGTCATAACTATTCAAATTTCTTTTTTTTAATTTTTTGTGCTATTCTTTTTAACAGGCAAAAGGATTTGCCAAAAACAAAGAATTAAATTTTATCATGGAGGAATGATATATGATTATAAATCATAATACATCGGCTATTAATGCTTCAAGAAATAATGGTATTAATGCTGCTAATCTTAGTAAAACTCAAGAGAAGCTTTCTAGTGGGCACAGAATTAATAGAGCTTCTGATGATGCTGCTGGTATGGCAGTTTCTGGGAAGATTAATGCTCAAATAAGAGGATTATCACAAGCTTCTAGAAACACTTCAAAGGCTATCAATTTTATTCAGACAACAGAAGGAAATTTGAATGAAGTAGAAAAAGTTTTAGTAAGAATGAAAGAATTAGCAGTTCAATCAGGTAATGGCACATATTCAGATTCAGACAGAGGTTCTATACAAATTGAAATAGAGCAACTTACAGACGAAATTAATAGAATTGCTGATCAAGCGCAATATAATCAAATGCACATGCTATCAAATAAATCTGCTTCCCAAAATGTAAGAACAGCTGAAGAGCTTGGAATGCAACCTGCAAAAATTAACACCCCCGCATCACTTTCAGGATCCCAGGCTTCTTGGACTTTAAGAGTTCATGTGGGAGCAAATCAAGATGAAGCTATTGCTGTAAATATTTATGCAGCTAATGTTGCAAATCTATTTGCTGGTGAGGGAGCTCAAACTACTCAGGCTGCTCCTGTTCAAGAAGGAGCTCAACAAGAAGGAGCCCAACAACCAGCACCTGCTACAGCGCCTTCCCAAGGTGGAGTTAATTCTCCTGTTAATGTTACAACTACAGTTGACGCTAATACATCTCTTGCTAAAATAGAAAATGCTATTAGAATGGTAAGCGATCAAAGATCAAATTTAGGTGCTTTTCAAAATAGACTTGAATCTATAAAAAATAGTACCGAATATGCTATTGAAAATCTAAAAGCATCTTATGCTCAAATAAAAGATGCTACAATGACAGATGAGGTTGTGGCTGCTACAACTAATAGTATTTTAACACAGTCTGCGATGGCAATGATTGCGCAAGCTAATCAAGTTCCTCAATATGTTTTGTCATTGCTTAGGTAAAATTTTAATTTAATTAGTTCAAATTATTAACAAAAGATCCTTTAAGGGATCTTTTGTTTTTTTATTTCTAATCGGTAAAAAATTTAATAATTTTAGTATAATTTATAATGATGTGTTATAAAGTATAATGCAGGCCAGGCTTATTTAGGAGTTTGCTTTGGATAGGGTTACTGTTAAAATTAAAGATTGTTATAAAGTATTTTCTTATTATTTTGACAAAAAGCAGATAAGTCAAGCTATAAAAGATTATGAAAATGGTAAAGATAGAATGCAAATTTATAAAGAATCTTCTATTTTTATTGCAAATGCTAATATTAATCTTGATGTTTATGAAAATGAAATTTTAGTTATTATGGGTATGTCAGGTTGTGGAAAATCTACTTTAGTAAGATGTTTAAATGGTATTTATAAAATAGATTCAGGATCTATTTTGGTGAATAACATGGAAATGAATGCTATAAATCGCAAGGATCTTTCTAATTTAAGAAAAGATAAATTTGCTATGGTTTTCCAAAACTTTGGACTTTTCCCTCATATGAATGTGCTGAGAAACGTTACTTATGGGCTTGAGGTCAAACACATTCCTAAAAAGATTAGAGAAGAACGTGCTATTGAGGTATTAAATCTTGTTGGACTTGAAGATTCAAAATATAAGTATATTAATGAACTTTCTGGAGGGATGAAGCAAAGAGTTGGAATAGCAAGGGCATTGGTGGTTAATCCAGATATCCTTTTAATGGATGAAGCTTTTTCGGCGCTCGATCCATTAATTAAAGGAGAAATGCAGGAAGAACTTTTGAGACTAGTGGCTAAGCTTAAAAAAACAGTTGTATTTATTACTCACGATTTAATTGAAGCTTTTAAATTGGGACATAGAATTGCTTTTATGAGGGATGGAAAAATCATTCAAGTTGGTAAACCTTTAGAAATTTTAGCTAATCCTAGTACGGATTTTATATCCCATTTTATTAAAAATTTGCCTGTTTTAAATATTTTAAAAATAAAAGATATTTTAAAAGATGATTTTGATTTAGACTCTAGTAGTGATAATGATTTAAATGTTATTATTAAACATCAAGGCGAGAATTTCAGTTTATATGATAAAGTTCTTAATAAAAAATATGACAATCTTGTATCTTTGAATTTAGAGCTAAATGATGAGATAAAAAAAATTGTTGAATACTTGAATAAGCAAGATTATTTAATAATAAAAGAAAAGGAAACTATTATCGGATATATTGATTTAAATGAAATTTCCGATTTATTGTCAAGATGAGAATTTATGAGTAGAGATTTTTTTATATTGAAAATAGATAATTTTTTTGATTTTTTAGTTGATAATTTTTCAATTTCTGATGGAATAGGTTTTTCTAAAAGTATAATTTTTTTATACGAAAATTTAAAAAATTTATTTCTTTTTGTTAATCCCGTTTTTTTTATTTTGATTGTATGTCTGTTAAGTTTTGTTTTTTTAAAAAAAAGATTAATATTCTTAATTTTACCCGGATTCTTTTTTATTTTGTATTTTAACCTTTGGGAAGCTTCGATGGATACAATAGCTATTATATTTGTCTCTGTATTTGTTTCTGTTATTTTAGGGATTCCTATAGGTATTTTTGGGGGATATTTCCCAAGATTTTATGTTTTTTTAAAACCCGTTTTAGATTTAATGCAGGCTATGCCTCCGTTTATTTATTTGATTCCCGCTATTCCTTTTTTTGGAATGGGCACAGCTTCTGCTATATTTGCTACAATAATTTTTGCTATGCCCCCTGTTATTAGATATACAAGACTTGGGATTGTTCAAGTTTCAAATGAAGTAATAGAAGCGGCCAAGTCTTTTGGCAGTAGTAATTTGCGCATTCTTTTGCAAGTTCAGCTTCCCCTTTCTCTTCAGAGTATAATTGAGGGTATTAATCAGTCAATAATGATGGCGATATCCATGATAGTAATTGCTGCAATGGTTGGATCGTCTGGTTTGGGTAGGACTGTGATTTACTCTATAGAAAGATTAAATTTCGGTGAGGGTTTGATATCTGGATTAGCAGTTGTTATTATAGCTATTATTTTAGATAGGATTATGCAATCTATCTTTATTAAATTTAGCTATTTAAATACAGATCATTATGGCGGAAAGAGAGAAAATAAATTTAAAAGATTTTTGGAAATATATAATAAATAGGTGGAGAATATTTTATGAGTTTTGTCTATAAATTATTTATTGGATTTTGTATTTTTCTTGTTTTTTTGTCTTGTGATGAAAAAAAGAGTTCAAAGGATTTGAAATCAGTAAAAATTGGATATGTGAATTGGGGTGGAGAAACAGCTGCTACAAATGTGTTAAAAGTTGTTTTTGAGAAGATGGGATATAATGCAGAAATATTTTCAGTTACCACTTCTATAATGTATCAATATTTAGCGTCCGGAAAAGTAGATGGCACGGTATCTTCTTGGGTTCCTACGGCTGATAAATTTTATTACGAAAAACTGAAAGCAAAATTTGTTGATCTTGGTGCAAATTATGAAGGAACCATTCAAGGGTTTGTAGTGCCAAGTTATGTTCCAATTTCTAGCATTAGTGAGCTTAGGGGCAAAGGGGATATGTTCAAGAACAAAATGATTGGCATAGATGCTGGTGCGGGAACTCAGATTGTTACAGAACAAGCGCTTGATTATTATGGATTGAGTAAAGAGTACGAGTTAGTTCCTTCAAGTGAGAGTGTTATGCTTGCAAGTTTGGATTCTTCGATAAAAAGAAACGAGTGGGTTTTGGTTCCTTTATGGAAACCTCATTGGGCTTTTTCTAGGTATGATATTAAATTTCTTGATGATCCTGATTTAATTATGGGGGGAATTGAGAGTGTTCATACTCTTGTTAGACTTGGACTTGAAAATGATGATCCTGATGCATATTATGTTTTTGATCATTTTTATTGGAATGATGACTTGATATTGCCCTTAATGGATAGAAATGATAAAGAACCAGGCAAAGAGTATCGTAATGCAGTTGAATTTGTTGAGAATAATAAAGAAATTGTCAAGATGTGGGTTCCAGAAAAATATAAAACTTTATTTGATTAATCTTTTTTGAAATTCTTTTAAAGATTTTGAAATAGGGTTGTATTTAGGAATAAAATCCTTTCCTCCTTTGAATAATGCGTTACATCTTGCTATTCTTAGCGCCATTAATATTAATGCCGTTAGTAAATTATATTTTTTAAGACATTCAATTGAATATTGTGAGCAAGTAGGTTTGTATATGCACTGTAGTCCAAATACTTTAGATAAAGTGTTTTGGTAAATTTTTATTAAAAAAATAAGAGTATAATTTAAGATTAATAAAATTTTGAAAATGTTCATATTTAGAATTGTATTATAATATAATGATTAATCAAATGAATTGAAAATAATAGCTAAGTTTTATAATTTCAAATTTTGATTTTTATTATAAAGGGGGCTTTAAATCAAAAAAATTTTTTTAATTTTTATGACCGTCTCTTTTTCTTTTGCTGAAATTATTCAAATATCGCCTAAACAAGCAGTGAATATGGCCTTAGAAAGTAGTTTGGATTCAGAGAATGCTCAATACAAGGAAAATATAAAAAAACTTTATAAAAATAATGCATGGAATGCATTTGTTCCAAATGTTAACCTTAGTTCTACACTTAGTAGAAATTCCTCTGCTTTGGGTGATCTTGAGAGAGATTATTGGGGTTTGGGGTTTGGAGTTGGGATTAGCCTTTCTTTGTCCCCTTCTGTTTTAAAAAGAATAGAAATTGTTATGCTGGAGTATGAAAATGCAAAAATAGAAAGGGAGAGCGCTGTTCGTAATATTAAGTTAAATGTTCTTAAATCTTACAATCAATTAATAGCTTTAAAGAGTACTTTGAAAGTTTTTGAAAGCCAGATACAAAATAGTAAGCTTAAGTTTGAGCAAGCTAGTATTGCTTATAATAATGGACTAATATCAGAAATAGATTTTCTTGATGCTCAGCTTAAGTATAAAAAATCTCAACCAGATTTAGATGGTCAGATTATTAATTTTGAAAAATCAAAAGAAATTTTCAAATTATTAATAGGATTAGATCCGGATCAAGATTTTGAAATTATTGAAGAATTGTTAGATGAGACAATAGATTTTTCTTTTAATGAAGAATTAAATTTAAGTGAATCATTAGAAATTAAGGAGTTGAATATTCGTTTAAAAATGACAGAGCAGCTTATTGGTTCGCTTTGGTTAGATACTTTTTTGCCAAGCCTTTCGTTGTCATTTTCCTACTCCCCTTATAAATCATTTAATGAAAATTCCAGGGGTTTTTCAAGTGGATTTTTGACATCCTTTAGCTTAAATTATGGTTTAACTGAGATATTTCCATTTTCAAATAGTTTTACTAAAATACAAGACAACAACTATCAATTAAAAATATTGCAAAACAATATTGAAGCTAAAATTAGAGATTTAAAATCTAGTATTGTGCAAAAGAGAAAAGATATTAGAAGATATAAAACAATTCTTGATGCCTCTGAAATTAATCTAGAATTAGCTAATAAGAATTATCAAATGGCATTTAATGCCTTTAATTCCGGAGTTATAGATCTTTCTAAATTGAATGATATTGAGCTTGTTTATAAACAGAGCGATTTGAAGTTCATTGAAGATAAATTGAATTATACCAATTCTATACTTGAATATAAGAATTTAATAAATTCATTGGATTGAGAGGTATTTTTATGAATTTAATTTTTAATATTAATTTATATTTTAAAAAATATTTTTTAATCTTAATTTTAGTTTTGTTTGCTTGTGTTAGTAATAACAAACCAGATGACAACAATATTGATAAAGAGGAAGAAAGTTCTTATAGATTTCCAGTAATAGCTATAAAAGTTAAAAAGGGAATTTTGAGTGATTATTTATCTTTAAATGGTGATGTAGATACAAAAGTTAAAGCGGATATTTTTCCAGATACCGTAGGTAAAATAACTTCTTTGAGAATAAAACTTGGAGCTTATGTTCAAAAGGGACAAATAGTTGCAACTCTTGATCCTTCAAAGCCTGGCTCTGTATATTTGGAAAGCCCTATAAGAGCACCAATCTCTGGATATATTTTAAATATTAGAAAAAAAATTGGCGAAACAGTTAATTCTCAGTCCAGCATAGCAGTAGTAGGAAGAATAGATACAAAGCAAATTTTGACTTATGTATCTGAAAAATACATTTCAGATATTAAAGTCGGAAATGACGCTATTATTGAAGTTGGAGCTTATCCTAATGAAAAGTTTAAAGCTAAAGTGTCAGAGATTTCCCCCGTTTTAGATTCTAAAAGTCGAACTATTGAGGTATATCTTACACCTATTGGTAGTAATTTAGATAAACTGATTATTGGCATGTTTTCTAAAATTAAACTTATTACTAAACGCTTTATGGATGTAATTAAGATTCCAAGAGAGGCTGTTGTTGAAAGAGAGGGCAATAAATTTGTATTTAAGCTTGATTTAGAGGGTAAAAGCGTTCAAATGTTGCCCGTTACAGTACTTTTTGAAATAGACAGCATTGTAGCTCTTTCTGGCGAGGTTAAAGAAGATGATTTAATTGTAGTAGAAGGTATGTCTACTCTTTCTAATGGAACTCTAATAAATTTGGTAGATACAAAAGAGAGTCTTTCAGCTGAAAGCAATATTTAATTTATTAGGAGATGTGTTATGTTGGTAAAGAGAATAGTTGGCAAACCAATAACAATGTTGATTCTATTTTCATTGTTAATGATGATAAGTTTATATACCTTTTCAAGATTAAAAGTAGACCTTTTGCCTGGAATTGATATTCCCCAAATAAGCATTAACACTTTTTATCCCGGTGCTTCTCCTAAAGAAGTTGAAGAGGGTGTCTCTAGGGTTCTTGAGAGTGGCTTGAGTTCTGTAAAGAATTTGAAAAATATATATAGCGTTTCTTCTAAGGAAAATAGCTCTGTTTCGCTTGAATTTTATCATGGGACCGATTTAGATTTGGTTTTAAATGAAATTCGAGATGCTCTTGAATTGGTGAAATCCTCATTACCCAGCCAATCACAGACCCCCAGAATTTTTAGATACAATCTTAGAAATATTCCTATAATGGAAATTGTTATTAATTCTGTAAGGCCCATTTCTGAGCTTAAAAGATATGCTGATGAGATTGTTAAACCCTCACTTGAAAGGCTTGATGGGGTTGCAGTTGTTACTGTTAATGGTGGGAGTAAAAAACGTGTTTTAATTGAAGTTTCTCAAAACAGATTAGAGTCTTATGGGCTTTCTTTGTCAAGAATATCTTCTATTATAGCATCTCAAAATTTTGAGCTTTCAGCTGGTAATATATTAGAAGACAATTTAGAATATTTAGTTCAAGTATCTGGAAAGTTTAAATCAATAGAAGAGATAGGTGATGTAGTCATAGCATATAAGGTTCCCGATGTTTCTTCTGGTATAAATCCATCTGCTATTGAAATAAAACTTAAAGATATTGCCAATATTAAAACTGATTTTGAAGATTTGACAGAATATGTTGAATATAATGAATTGCCCTCAATTTCTTTATCGGTTCAAAAACGTAGTGATGCCAATTCTATTACAGTTTCTAATGTTGTTGTGAATGAAATAGAAAGATTGAAATTATCTATGCCTAAAGATATGAGGTTGGAGATTGCTTCTGATAGCACTAATTTTATTAAAGCGTCTATTTCAACTGTTGTAAATTCAGCCTATTTTGGGGCTATGCTTGCAATATTTGTTATTTTTTTCTTTTTAAGAAGCCTTAGAGCCACAATAATTATTGGAATTTCTATTCCAATAGCAATTGTCCTAACTTTTTGTTTAATGTATTTTGCAAATATTTCTCTTAATATTATGAGCCTTGCAGGTCTTGCGCTTGGAATTGGAATGGTTGTTGACTGTTCAATTGTTGTAATAGATAATATATACAAATATAGGCAAAAAGGAGCAAAGCTTATTTCATCTTCCATCCTTGGAGCTCAAGAGATGATGTTGCCTATTACATCTTCAACTTTTACTTCTATTTGCGTTTTTGGTCCATTTCTTATTTTTAAATCAGAACTTGGGGTATATGGAGATTTTTTTAAAGACTTTTCATTTACCATTGTTATTTCTTTAGGAGTTTCTCTTTTAGTTGCGATTTTTTTGGTTCCTGTTTTGTCAAGTCATTATGTTGGTTTATATACGAGTTTTCAAAAAAATATTAAGAGTGCTTTTATTAGGAAAATTGATGCTTTTATTGCAAGTATTTATTATTTTTTAGAATTTTTGTATATCAATTTATTAAATATAGTTTTAAATCACAAATTGATTTTTGGGCTGGTTGTTTTTTTTAGTTTTGTTGCATCTTTATTTTTAGGATTATTGCTAGATGTAACAACTTTTGATAGAGGAGAAGATGACTCAGTTATTATTAATTTAAATTTTCCCCATAGAACCAATTTAGAATATGCAAAAGTTTATTCTAATAGATTTTTAGAGATTGTAAAAAGTGAGGCTAAAGGGTATAAAAGCATTATTTCTACTTTAAGTGCTGAAAGAATAACTTTCAACATATTGTTTCCCCTTAAAGAAGAAGCAAGAGATAAGTTAATTGAAAAAATAGATTACGATGCTATTAAGTATAGAATTGTAAATCGTATTGGGAATCTTTATCCCGATTTTAATATTGATCCTTCCAGAGGCAATGCTTTAGGTGCTGGAGATTCTATTAGAATTAAAATTTCAGCGAATGATTTTGATTATATAAAAGATTATGGGAAAACTTTAGTTGATATGATAAAAAAGGAAATTCCTGAACTTGTAAATCCAAGACTTAGTATAAGTGATTCTCAGCTCCAAATTGGTGTTGAGATAGATAGAGCACTAGCTTATAATTATGGTATTGATATGAATACCATTTTAAATGAACTGAGGGCCAATGTAAATGGTGTTGTTGCTGGGCAATATGTAGAGAATGGACTTAATTATGATATTGTTATTAAGCTTGATAGAATGGATGTTAAAAATTTAAAAGATTTGGAAAAAATATTTATTACAAACTCATCTGGAGTTAAAATTCCTTTTTCATCAATAGCTACCTTTGAAAAAACCAATAGAGCTGAATCTATTTACAGAGAAAATCAAGCTTTAACTATTTATCTTAATGCAGGCATTTCTCCAAATGATAATTTAACCCAAGTAACCGCAAAAGTTATAGATTTCATTGATAATAAGGTTCCTCATCAAGAGGGCACAGTGCTTAAGGTTGAAGGAGACTATAATGAATTTTCAAATATCATGAATCAGTTTAAAATAATCATCGTAATGGCTGTTATTGTTGTGTTTGGTATTATGGCTTCTCAATTTGAATCTTTTTTAAAACCTTTTATTGTTATTTTTACAATCCCTTTAACGGCAATAGGGGTTGTGCTCATACATTTTCTTGCGGGAGAAAAACTTTCTGTTTTTGCTGCAATTGGGATGCTTATGCTTGTTGGTGTTGTAGTAAATACGGGAATTGTTCTTGTAGACTATACCGGTTTATTGATCAAGAGAGGATTTAGCTTAAGAGAAGCAATTGTTGAATCTTGTCGTTCAAGGCTTAGACCAATTTTAATGTCTTCTTTGACTTCAATAATAGGTCTTATTCCCATGGCAGTTTCTAGTGGAAGTGGAAATGAACTTCTAAAGCCAATTGCATTTACTTTTATTGGCGGAATGACAGCCAGTACATTTCTTACTTTATTTTTTATTCCTATGCTTTTTGAAATTTTTTCCAATATTGTTTCAAGTTTCAAATTTAATTTAAAAAAAGTAGTATCTAATGTAGATGTTGAAAAATCATTCAAAATTAATAATTCAACTAAAAGTAGTTATGATAATCTATTTGAAGAAGATGAGGATTGATATGACTAAATTGTATAGGTATAGGATTGAAATAATTTCCAATTTATCTTTAGAGCTTGATGTTTTTGAATGTATGGAAAAAATAGAGCAAGAGCTAGGGGAATCTATATATTATTCTAAGATGGGAAATGTTTATGGAAAAGGTAAAAAGGGAGAAAAGCATGGCAATGGTGTTTGGCCTGAGGAAAATTTTATTCTGATTATATATACCTCAAGTAAATCTATTGTTAATAGGTTGAAGAATGTTGTAGATGATTTAAATCGTTTTTACCCCACAGAGGGGATTAATTTTTTTGTTTTGAGAAATTAATCTTTAAGAATAGAATTTCAGGTACTGTTTTGGGTAATAAATTTTTTAATAATAAAAATTATGCTTTAAAGTTTGCGCATAAAAATATAATTTTAAAGAGTAGAAATATTAAAACAGAAATTTATTTTTTTTATTAAATATTTTTTAAATTTTTGTTTTGATTTTTTAGATTCTTATCCTTATAGGCTTTCTGTGTGCTTTTTGCAGTAGTAAGCTTTAAAAATATTCTTATGAATTTATTGTTAATAATGATATAATAAACCATATTAATTTTGTTAAAAGGGGGATTATATGTCAATAGCAAAGGCATTTTTTGAAGTAGCTGATCAACAAAAGGATAAAATTGCTCAAATATATAAAGTTAACAGTGGATATGTCCATGTTACTTATAGCGACTTAAAAAACAATGTTTTAAAGCTTGCTTCCTTTTTAAGGTCAATCAATGTTAAGCATCAAGATAAAATATTTATTTGCTCTGAAAATAGGGTCGAGTGGACTGTGATAGATTTTGCAATTTTATCTTTAGGTGCTGTTGATATCCCAAAAGGTTCTGATGTTACTCTTTTTGAAGCTGAAATTATTTTCAACTCTGTTTTTCCGGGTATAGTTATTTTAGAAAATTTAAATCTTCTTGATATGTTTGTTCAAATTAAATTTACAGTAAAACCGATATTTATTATTATTGAAAACTTGAACAAGGAAGATAGATTAAAGTATAAGGATTTTGAAATTTATACCTATAGTGATTGTATTTTATTTGGTGACAATTTAAGAAAAGATTCAGAAATTATTGACGTTGCAAGTAAAATTGATTCTAATGATATGGCAACAATAATATATACTTCTGGAACAACCGGCCATCCAAAAGGTGTAATGCTCAGTCATGCTAATCTTCTTTATCAAGTTTCTAGCTTTAGTTTAATGGTTGATGTGCAAGTGGGACAAATATTTATGTGTATTTTGCCAATTTGGCATTCTTTCCAAAGATCTTTTTCTTACAATATTTTCCTTAATGGTATGGTGTGTTTATTTTCTACTATTGTTCCAAGGGCTATGCTTGATGATATTAGAAATATTAATCCCCATTATATTGCAGCTGTTCCTAGACTTTGGATTGCAATAAGACAAAATATTTACAAAGAAGTTTCTAAGAAGTCTTTTATTTCTAGAATAATTTTTCATTTTTTTATAAAATCGGCATTTCTTAATGATATTTGCTATAGGGCGGTAATGGGGCTTTATCCAGATAATGGATTTAGTTTATTTTTTCCTATAAAGAAAATTTTGGGAATATGCGGTTTAATTTGTTTATTCCCTTTTAAGGCTTTGGGAAATATTTTGATTTTTAATAAAATAAATAGAATTTTGGGCAATAATTTTGTTGTTGGAATCACTGGTGGCGGGAGCATGCCTTTGTCTGTTGTTAGATTTTTCAATTCAATTGGTGTTGAACTTGCCAATGCTTACGGATTGACAGAAACTTCACCCGGTGTGGCTTCTAATAAATATAAAAAAGTGATTATTGGGACTTGTGGTAAAATTTTGCCTGGAACTGTTGCTGAGATTAGAGATTCTGATGGTAATAAACTTAAAAAGCCTGGAAAAGGAATTTTATTTGTAAAAGGCCCCCAAGTAATGCTTGGGTATTACAAGGATAAAGAAGCAACTTGCAAGATTATTGGAGCTGATGGTTTTTTAAACACAGGTGATATTGCAAAATTGTCCAAGGACAATGTTGTTCAAATTATTGGTCGAGAAAAAGATACAATTGTTTTGAATAATGGAGAGAATGTTGAGCCTGCTCCAATTGAAGTTAAGCTTGAAGAATCAATATTAATAGAAAAAGCGGTTGTTGTAGGGCAAGATCAAAAATTTTTAGGGGCTCTTATTCTTCCAAATTTTGAAGAAATAAATAAATATCTAGAAAGTGTTGGGCAAAAAATTTTTGATGCTAATAATAGGCGACAAATTATTGCAAATAATATTGTTCTTAAGGCTATAAATGATGAAATAAAAAAATTAATCAATAGAACTAATGGATTTAAGCCTTTTGAGCAGATATTGAAGTTTGCCCTTTTGGAAAAGCCATTTGAAGTTGGTAAGGAAATATCGATTAAAATGGATATTAAGCGAAGCTATATTTTAAATTTTTATAAAAATGAAATTAAAAATTTATTTACCTAGTTATTTTAAATATAGTTCAAGTTCTACTATATCTTCTAATTTTGTATTGGGGGTTATGCTTTGCTTGTAAACAAATCCGTCACCATTTATTTTTATTTTCATCGTATTTCTATAGTATTTTAGTATATCTATTACTTCTCTTTTGGAAAGGTTGATAAAATTTGGTAAATATTCATTGTTTTCGTAATTAATGGTGGTTTTAGGGATCTTGATCTTTGATGGCATCTTGATTTTTTTGTATGCGCTTGTATTTTGCTGGTATTCAATAAATTCTATTATTTCTTTTGCCATTGGAGCTGCTATTCTTGTTCCATATATTATTTTTTTTGGGTATCTATATACAATATAAATAATATATTTTGGTTGTTCTGTAGGGTATATTGCTAAGATAGAGGATGTATAGTCTTCTTCTGAGTATTTGCCGGTTTTTCTATCAATAGCCTGGGATGTTCCGCTTTTTGCAGAAATGTCAAGATTTTTAATTTTAATATTTGGAATACCGCCTTTATTTACAACTTCCCGCATCATTTTTAAAACTTTTTGAGCCGAATTCTTGGATATTACTCTTTTTATTTCTTCTTTATCAAATTCTTTAATATTTTCTCCTTTATCGTTGCTTATTTTTTTTATTATTCTGGGTTTTAACATTATTCCATTATTGCTTAGTATGCTTGCAGCTTGTAATATTTGAACCGCTGACACCCCTATTTCTTGTCCAAATCCAATTGTAGCTTTACTTCGTCCTGACCATTTTGAATAATGGTTTAACAGCCCTTTTGTTTCTCCGGGAAATGGGAATCCAACTTTTTCTCCAAATCCAAAATCTAAGAGTTTTTTGTAAAAGTATTCATTACTAACTTTTTCAGTAATATAAGCTATTCCCACATTTGATGAATAAATTAAAATCTCTGTAGAGTCGATGTGTTTATAGGGAGGATTTAGAGTTTTGATTGTAATTTTCTCTCCCGATGGGAATTGTTTTTGGTATATTCCATTGTCTAAAAATTTTTCTTCTAAATTTAATTTTCCACTTTCTAATATTATTGCAACTGTAAAAATTTTATTAATGCTTCCAGGCTCATATGTTAGCGATGAGGAAAGGTTTTTTCGAATTTCTTCAGGATATTCAGAATAAAAGTTTGCATCATATTGAGGAAATTGAACCATAGACAATATTTCTCCATTTTGAGAGTCCATTACTAAGGTAATTAAACTCTCAGGATTATTTTCTTTAAAGTACTTTTCAGCTATTTTACTAACGCCTTGTTGTATATTCATATCTATTGTTAAGTAGATGTTGTTTATTTCTAATTCTTCATTAAAAAATTGTTGTTTTGTTTTATCTCTTCCTAAGATGCTATTTAGAGAAAACTCAATGCCTTCAAGGCCAAAATTATCTGTTCCTACAAATCCGGTAATATTGCTTGTTGCATGTCGAAAAGGATAAATTCTTGTGTAATCAGGATATAAAGAAATGTTTGAGAGTCTGCCTTCAGCTTGAATTCTTTTGATTAAATCCGATTCCTCCCTTTTTATTTTTCTTTTGATATATAAAAATCCTTTATTGGATGAAAGTTTTTCCTTTAAAATTCCCGAATTAATCTGGAGTATTGCGCCAAGAGTTTCAGATGTGCTTACAATATTTTCTATTTTTTGAGGATTTGTTCCTATTGAGTAAGATCTCGAAGAGAATGCTATTGGTTTGCCATTTCTATCATAAATTGCGCCCCTTTTAACAATATCATTTGACTTTAAAGGTATTATCTCATCTGGACTATTATTAAAGACCATTAGCATGAAATATTTGTAAATGGTTAGCAAGGTTATTCCCAAGAATATTGTTAATATTGTTTTTATTCGATACCTGTTATTAAGTATTTTTTTGGACATGAATCTTGGACCTCTTAAATTATTTTATGGCTATGTATAATGAAAAATTATTCAAATCTTTTTGCATCTATACTATTATATGTTATTATATTCTGAAAAAGTAGATTACTAATAGTAGAGGGTGTAATATAATGGACATTAAAACTTTAAAAGGCTTTAAGGATTATTTACCTAAGGATTCTTTGATTCGAATTCATATTGTTAAGCAGATATTTAGCGTTCTCAATTCTTATAATTTTGATTTAATAGATACACCAGTTCTTGAATATTCAGAGTTGCTTTTAAAAAAGAGTGGTGATGAGACCGAAAAGCAAATTTATAGGTTTAAAGACAATGGGGGTAGAGATGTTTCCATGCGATTTGATTTGACCGTTCCTTTTGCCAGATTTGTTGCTACAAATATTTCTGGTTTGAAACTTCCTTTCAGACGTTCTCAATTCGGAAAAGTTTTTAGAGGGGAAAATTCTCAAAAAGGTAGATACAGAGAATTTATGCAGTTTGATTTTGATATAGTTGGAGAGGACAGTTTTAGAGGTGATGCTGAGATTCTTTCTGTTGTATATTATGGACTTGAAGAGATTTTTTTGAATTTCATAGAAGGCATTAATAAAAAATTCATTATTCATTATTCCCATCTTGGTATATTAAATTCTTTTTTTGAAAAGTTAGGAATCAAAGAAGAATCTATTTTTATTTTAAGAAATATTGACAAAATAGATAAAATAGGAATTGATAAAGTTAAAGAGGCGCTGCTTGTTAAAATCGAAGAAGAAGCGGTAGATTCAATATTGAGCTTAGTGAGTTTACAAGGTTCTTTTAAAGAAAAAATTCAATCCTTAAAAAGTATTTTGGGCGATAACGATTCTGTTAAGAGAGTAGAGGATGTTTTCAGACATCTTAGTTTATTGAAAATTCAAGATTCTTTTAATTTAAATCTTAAAATATCACGTGGGCTTGATTATTATACGGGGATTGTTTTTGAATCTGAAGTGTTTGGTAGTAATATGGGTAGTGTTTGTAGTGGTGGAAGGTATGACAATTTGGTTTCTTCTTTCTCAAGCTCTATTCAAAAAATTTCAGGAGTTGGAGGATCTTTTGGTGTTGATAGAATAAAAGATATAATAGATCTTGAAAAGTTTAGCTATGTTAAAATATTTGTCACTAAGGCTAGATCCAAAGTTTTAATTGTAAATCTAGATAATACTTTGCAAAATTATTATTATGAACTTGCTACTAGGTTTAGAAATCATGATTATTCCAAGGTTAAAAATATTTCTTGTGAAGTCTATTTTAAAAATAAAAATGGTAAAAATATTAAAGAACAAATAGAATATGCTTTAAGCAAAGAGATAAGATTTTTAGTTTTTGTTGGTCAAGAAGAATATAAAGAAAATAAAATGAAAGTAAGAGATTTGACAAAAAAAGAAGAGTTATTACTTTCTTTTGAAGAGTCAATAAATCTTATCAAATGTAATGAAAAGTTGCTGTGCACCCCTTTTTGATATTAAATTTTGATTGTCTTGAGGTTCGATTGTTTTGAGAAATTTTGCCAAAGTTTTATAGTTAATTTCTGTTTTTATCTATTTTTCTAATTGTAATTGCATTTAAGATAAGTTCGTCGTTTTTGTATTCTATTTGTCCTAGTATTTCCACATTGTCTTTAAAATCAATATCAATATCAAAGGTTGTTTTTGTTGGGATAATTCCCAAGAGTACATTTTTATTGTATCCCACATAAAAGTCAAATTTAATTATGTTGTTGGTTTTTTCTACATTATTTACTATTCCTTCCCATTTTACATATACGTTTGAATAGATTGATGGATCTTTTTTGATATCTTTTAAGTTTACATATTCATTAAAGCTGATAAAATCTGGTCTTGAGATGAAGCTTGCAAGATTTTTGGCTTTTAGTTTTATAGATTCTGATGCGTTTGAATTTAATATTTTATTTATTTCAATTCTTGCAAAATTATCTTTTCCAGTTTTTAAATAAATTTTAATTTTTTCAAAAGAATCTTTAATTTCATCGCTAGTTAGTATTAATATAAATTGACCTTCTTCATTTTTTATTTTTTCCTTGTTATTTATTTTAATTTCATCAATGTAAGCAGCAATGTTGTTTAAATTTTTGTTTATTTCTGCTTTTCGATTTGCAGATGTTGTTTCTTTTTGCTCATAAAAAATGAAATAGATGGCCAACATTGGAATAAATACAATTCCCCCAATGACAATGATTATGATCAACTTTGTTAAATTTTTATCGGGCATTGTTTTAATTATTGGGAATAATTTTTCGTATAGGTTGCTATTTTTTAAAAAGATGGATCCTTTGATAGGATTTTTTCGGATAATTTCAAGAGATAGCTCTGATCGAGCTACTTCTTGATCTTCTTCTATCATTTTAAGCCATATTTGAATAGCTTTTTCTTCTTTGCCTTGGCTTGCTAAGAGTATAGCAATAGCTTGTTTTATATTTGATTCACTAGGATTTAAAGTGTAAGCTTTTTTAAGATATGTTTGAGCATTGCCAAGATTTCCAATACGAAGATAAGACATTCCTAAGACGTAGTGATACAAATAGTAATTTTTGTAGAAAAAAATTTCTTTTTCCAGGAGCTTTATTGCTTGTGGATATTTTTTTGAATTATAGTAATAAATAGCCTTGTTAATAATTTTATTAGGTTCCATATAGCTAGAATTTGACCCCACGATTTTCTTTTTAATATTATAATATAAGATTTTCTTTTGAAAGAGTAATAAAAAAATATTGTTATTTTGCCTTAATTTCTTGTTTGACTAAAAATTGATAAATGATATAATTATATAAAATGTAACGGGGTGGTTGTATATATTTTTAAAATGGTGGGGATGTGTCATCAGAAAGAATCGTTGAATTGATTAAAGAAATTTATTTAGATTTTAGAAAAGGCAATTTCAAAGAAGCTTTAGTAAAATCCGAAGAAGCCCATTCTCTTGATTTTGATAATATTGAAATTTTAACAGCTTTGAAAAGCTCTGTGTATTGGAACGGTCAAATTGAAAGCCTTGATAGAATAGGACAAGATTATGAAAAGGCAGAATTTTTAATAAGAGAGTGGAATAATTTTGCAGGACGATATTTAAGGAAAATGGGTTGTAATTTTTTGCAAGGTCGTAATTCTATAAAATATTTTGTATTTCAGACTTGTCTTTACATATATAAAAACATATATAAACTACATCCAGAAAATTTGGACCTTTTAATAAAAATTGCTAAGTCTTATAAGGGTATGGGAAATTACGAGAGAGCAATTAATGTCTTTTTGCAAATATTAGGAGATGCTAAGGAAAACTCAGATGTTGTTGCAGAGCTTGCTGATTCTTACGCTTTAGTTGATGAAATTAAAGAAGCTAAAGTCTTATTCAGAGAGGCTTTTTTTATTAATCCCCAAAAGATAGATATATATTCTCTTGAGTCTGATATGATTTTAAGATTAATAGATCTTATTAGGTCTGATAGGAACATCTCAGATGATCTTATAAAAGAATGGATTCCTGTTTATGGCTCTCTTAATGGTGTTTTTAATGTTAAAAGAGAATTAAGACCTATAGAGCTTGGACAGCTGAAGCAATCTGTTTATAGTTTACGCAATGAACTTAAAGAAAAGTCTTATAGATCAATAAATGAGAGCATATTGCTTCCAAGACTTATTAATAAATATTTTTGGCTTATTGATCATTATGTAAGGATAAAAGAGGATAGAGCACGTATTGATGAAATTTTGCTATATATAAAAGAAATAGACTTGGGAATTTATCAACAGTATGTAAATTAGTTGTTTGATGCTAAAAATCGATATTAGGAGAGTTTAATGTCTAATGTTACCATAGAGAAATTAGATAGTATTTTACAAGAAGATAAGTGGACAAGAATAGTTGTTAGTAATTATTCTCTTGCTAAAATAAAAGAATTGGATGATTTGATAGATAATATAATTGATGAGGGGTTAACAGAGGATGTGCTTGATATTTGCGGCAGGCATCTAAAGGATGTTAAAAAAAGCATAGCAGGTCTTTATATTTCTGGGATGCTTATATATAGTAGACGGCCTTTAAATGATATGAATTTGCTTGCCGTTATTGATTTATTTTCTCAAAACTTAAAATGGTCTCTTGTTGAGCATATATGTAATGAAATGCTTTTTATTTCTGAAAATAAACATGCGCTTTATACCCTTGCAAAAATATATGCTCAAAACAGTGAAAATGATAAGCTTCCAAGCATTTGGACTAGAATTGTTGAAGCGGATATTGATGACACTGTCTTTGTAAGACAACTTGCTACTTATTATGAAACTATTGATTTGCAAAAATCAATTTTTTACTTTAGAAAGGCCATTTATCGTTTTATTGATAAAAAACAAATGTCGGGAATCAGAGAAGTATGGACAAAGCTTATTTATTATGTTTCAGATGATTTTGATTCTTTTTTGCTTATTTTGCAAAAAATTGAAAAAGATCTTGGATTTAAAAAAGCTATAGTTCTTTATGAGGATTTATTTGATCATTATTCTTTGACTGATAATATTGATGAGACAATAGAAATTTTAAAAGGTATTTTAAAGCTTGACAATAAAAATCATAAGGCAAGGGAAAATTTAGTTAAATTTTTAAAAGAAAGATATAAAGATGTAAAAAATATTGAAGATTATCTTGTAAAGTCTGATATTGAAAACTTAGATAAAAATTTTGTTGAGGTATATTCAGACTTTGAAAAGTATTTGTTTTTTGCAAAAGGTAACTTTGTTTATCACCAGACTTGGTCTGTTGGAATAGTAAGGGATGTAAACGATCATGGCATTACGGTTGATTTTGTTTCTAAAAGAGGCCATTTTATTGGCTTTGATATGGCTATGTCAGCTCTTTCTCCTCTTAGCAGGGAAGATATTAGGGTATTAAAGGCTATAACACCTAAAGAGGAGCTTGCAGATAGAGTGAAAAAAGATATTGATTGGACTTTAAAGGTCATTATAAAAAGTTATAAAGCTATTGATTTAAGAGGAATAAAAAAAGAATTGGTACCAAGCTTGATGACTCAAAGTTCATGGAATTCATGGAGCTTGAAGGCAAAGCAAATCTTAAAGGATAATCCCCATTTTGTTATGGATTCTGGCAAGCTTGATTGTTATATATACAATGAGAGATCTTCCAATTTAAATGAAAAAATGTATGATAAATTTAAGATTGAGAAAGATTTTTATAAAAGATACGAGATATTTATAAATTATTGTAATGTCAAAGGAATTGTTAAGGATTTGCACATTGAAGAAGAAATGCTTAATTATTTTTTGATTTATGTTAACAATTTTACAAAAGTTGATCATCATGTTATAAGTTCTTACGTTATTCTCAAATCTTTAGGTAATTTTTCTGAGGAATTGTTATCAAAAGTTAATATAGAAAAAGATGTTAATTTAGAATCTCTTTTAAAGGAGTATTCGAAAGGTATAGTAGATCTTTTTGATTCAATTTTGAATGCAGAAATTAAAAAAGAATTGGTTGCTTTAATTAGAAAAGAACTTAGTAATTGGATTTTATACTATAAGGAGCTTTTTCCACATTCTGTTAATAAGAAATTAGTTGAATCACTTTATAAAGAAGATCCTAAAGAAGTAGAAAAATTATTTAATTATATTATAAAAAATTATAAAATCTATAAGGATGCTTATATTTGGATTTTAAAGCACTATAAAACTTATTCTGTTGAACTAAGTTATTCAGATTCAGATCTTTTGGTTAATTTGGTTAAAATTTTAACAGACAGTGTTATTAAAATTAATAATAAAAATAATTCTGTTGCAAGTAAAAGAATTTATAAAATGATAATTAATCTTTTAGTTAAAGATGGATATCTGAAATCGGTATTAGAGTGCTCTAGAGATGAAGAACTTGCAAAGAGAATTTATATGACTTGTTTTTATGTGAAAGATTTTCCCCCTAAGGATCTTTTAGAGATTAAATCTATAATAAGACAATTATTTGATTCGGTTGAGTTTGAAGATGAAAAGATGCAGCTTGCGGGCGAGAGAATGGAAATTGGATTTTTAACTATATTAAGTTCTTTGAATAAAAAACAAAAAGAGCTTAAATATCTAAAGGAAGTTGAAATTCCAGAAAATTCGAAAGAAATCGGTAAAGCCCGCGAACTTGGTGATTTAAAAGAGAATGCAGAATATCATTCTGCTAAGGAAAAACAACAGTTTTTGACAAAAAGATTAAACTCCTTAATGTTGGAAATAGAGAATGCAAAAGTGATAGATACCAAAGATCTTCAAAGTTCTGTTGTTGGTTTTGGAACTAAGGTTATCATTTTAAATGAAGCTACGGGCAAAGATGAATCTTACTTGATACTTGGACCTTGGGAATCAAATCCCGATGAAGGCATTATTTCATATAAATCTCCTTTTGGAGAAAATTTGCTTGATTCTAAGGAAGGAGATAATCTCAATTTTATTATAAATAATACTAATTTTAGATATCTTGTAAAAAAAATAGAACCCATAAAATTTAGTTAGGAAAAATTTAAGGATGTCAAAGTTAAAGGAAAAAAGAGAAAAATTTGCTGTTAACATGGAGAGAGTAAATAAAGAAGAAGCTATTGAGCTTGCAAGAGTTCAAATAGAAAAAGCTTTTGGAAAAGGAAGCCTTATTAAGATGGGAGAATCTCCTGTTGGAAAAGGTATAAAAAGTATATCGAGTGGATCTATTATATTGGATGAAGCTATTGGCATTGGCGGATATCCTAAGGGGCGCATAGTAGAAATATTTGGTCCTGAGTCATCTGGCAAAACTACTTTGACTCTTCAAGCGATTGCTGAGGTACAAAAAGAAGGGGGCATAGCTGCTTTTATTGATGCTGAGCATGCGCTTGATCCTGTTTATGCAAAAGCCTTGGGAGTTAATGTTGCAGAACTTTGGCTTAGTCAGCCTGATACTGGTGAACAAGCCCTTGAGATTGTCGAGCATTTAATCAGAAGCGGTGGTATTGATTTGATTGTAGTTGATTCGGTAGCAGCTTTAACCCCTAAGTTGGAAATAGATGGGGAAATGGGAGATTCTCAGATTGGTCTTCAAGCGAGGTTAATGAGCAAAGCTCTTAGAAAGATTACGGGTATACTTTCTAAATCCAATACTTGTATTATGTTTATTAATCAAGTAAGAATGAGAATTGGTATTATGTTTGGCAATCCCGAAACCACTACTGGCGGGAATGCTTTAAAGTTTTATGCATCTCTTAGACTTGAGGTTAGAAAAGTCGAACAAGTAACTAGATCGGGCGCAAGTGATGATGTTATTGGCAATAAGATTAGAGTTAAAATTGTTAAGAATAAGGTTGCTCCACCTTTTCGCAAGGTGGAATTGTTAATTTATTTTGGAAAAGGCATTTCTAGAGAAGCTGATATTTTAGATGCTGCTGTTAAGCATAATTTAATACAAAAAGCAGGTTCTTGGTATTCATTGGAAGATAATAAGTTGGGACAGGGTAGAGATAGTGTTATTGAATATCTTAGCAAAGAAGTAGAATTTGCAAATGATTTGGATAAGAGACTTCGAAAAATAATTTTTAATAATTTTGATCAAGGGGATGCCAATTCTATTGAATTTAAAGAAGATGAATGTGATGAGTAAGAGCGAATGTCAGAACTGAGTAGTTACTCTATCAGACTTGATAATTTTACAGGCGGAATAGAGCTTTTTTTTGAATATGTTAGTATGAATAGGCATGTTTTAAGAACTTTGAGTTTAAATCAAATAATTGAAGAATTTGTAGCTGTTTCAAGTGACCTTAATATAAGTATTGGGGGATTGATTGATTTTTTTTATCTTGCTAACAACTTATTTTATTGGAAAACTCAAATTTTATTCCCATCGAAGCTTGAATGCAAAGATAAGGCGGAACGCAAAATTGTAGAAAAGTTAATAGGTTATACTAATAATAGAGAAAACGAAAAATTACAATTAAATCAAGCAAATAATTTTAAATTATATGACTCAAAAATGATTGAAGATTTTATTTTTGGCGATAATAGTAGTTTTGTTAAAAATATTAATACCATTACTAATGGTATTAATAAAAAGAAAAATTTAAAGAGAAAGTCTAGTATATTGGAGAAAAAAGTTATTAATAAAAATTTTTTGTGTAATAAAAAATTTAAAGTTGTTTGTAATAAATATGAATTGAAAATTTTTGAGAAAAAAATGAAAATTATTTCTATCTTAAATAAAGAGAGTAGCATAATTTTTGATTCTCTTTTAGATTTTAATGCCGATAATTATTTTTTTGAGAGATTTTCTTATTTTTTGGTATCTCTTGAGTGCAAAATGCTTGATATTGTAAATTTAGGATATCTTAATAATAAATTAGTATTGTATCGAGGTTCTAAAATTAATGATTGCACTTAAAACCCCCAGAGTTCATGTGTTTTTAGCTGAAAAGGGAGTAGGATCAAGGAGATTTTGCGAGGAGTTGATAAGAAAAAAACTTGTAAGAGTTAATGGCTCTATTGCTAAGCTTGGAGATAAGGTAGCTTTAGGGGACAGAATAATTTATAAAAAACAAATTTATGTTTTTAAGGAATTTCAGAGTAAGAATAGAATTTATCTGGCTCTTAACAAGCCTAAAAATTATTTATGTTCCAATTTCGATGTTAATGGAAGAAGGCTAGCAATATCTTTGGTTCAGCCTTTATTTAAAGAGCGTGTATTTTCAATTGGTAGACTTGACTTTAAAAGCTCTGGACTTTTATTATTCACCAATGATGGTAAATTTGCAAATAATATTATTCACCCTAGGCTAAAAGTTGAAAGAGAATATATTATTGAGTCAAAAAAAGATATTGATGAAAATTTGCTTATTTCTTTTAAATCGGGCATAAAGGTAGAAAAAGACTTTTTTAAATTAAAATCTTATGAAATTTTAAATAAAAATTCTGCTAGATTGATTTTAGACGAAGGTAAAAATAGGGAAATAAGAAAAGTGTTTTTAAGTAAAAATATTTTTTTAAAAAAGATTCATAGAATTAGAATTGGCAATATTAATTTGGATAATTTAAAGGAAGGGCAAGTAAAAATTATTCCCTTGGTTAAGATAAATAGATTGAAATCCAGGCTGGAGAAGTAAAATGATAATAGCAGTTGATGGACCTTCGGCATCAGGAAAAAGTTCAATTGCAAGGGCGCTTGGTATAAGACTGGGTTATCAATTTATTAGTTCTGGCTATCTTTACAGGATAATAACTTTGATTGCCCAAAGATCTCTTATGAGTAGCTGCGATTTTGTTAGTGAGGATAGACTTTTAAATTTGATCCTTGAGAATGATATAAGTTTTAATGATTCTGGGTTTTTTCTTAATGGAGAGAATGTTGAAAATCAAATTTTAAATGATAAGATTGATTTTCAAGTTTCTTTTTATTCTTCTTATGTTGGAATAAGAAACATTGTGAATAAAAAATTAAGAGAGGTTGTTAAATTTAGCAATGATAATTATATAATAGAAGGTAGAGATATTACTACTGTTGTTTTTCCAGAATCTGAATTCAAAATATATCTTGATGCTTCTGTTAAAGTTAGGGCTTTGAGGCGGTATAAACAAAGAAATGGGAATGAGACTTTAGAAGAATTAGAGCGTACTCTTAAAATAAGAGATGATGTTGATAAGAGAAAACAATATGGTAAATTGAAATTATCAAAAGGGGTTTTTTACCTTGATACAAGCTACAAAGGATTAGACGATGTATGTAATATTATAATAGAAAAGTTTAATTTGAAAAAAGTAAGAGAGAGGTGAGGATGGAAAATCAAAAAGATTTACAAGAAAATTATTTAAAAGTACTTGAAAGAGTAGAACTTGGAAGTCGCGTTTCTGGAACGATTGTTAACATTATGAAGGATTATATTTTAGTAGATATTGGTTATAAATCTGAAGGTTTTATCAAGATTGAAGAATTTGAAAATGTTCCCAAAATTGGCGATAAACTTGAAGCAATCGTTGTTAGAATAGGTGGAGAATTGGGCTTGATTTTAAGTGTTGAAAAGCTTGATTCTTTAAATTTTCAAGATAAAGTAAGTGAATATATTCAAAATAAAAAAATAATTAAAGGCAAGGTGTTAGCTGAGCTTTCAAATGGCTATAAGATTCAAATTAATGAAAATGTTTCTGGCTTTATGCCTTTTTATTTGAGCTCTAAGTCTAAAGATGAAAAATTAAAAAGAGGCACTGTTGTTGAATTTTATATCCTTGAAGCAAGCGAAATGGGCGGTTTGAGGCTTATTCTTGATAGGCGAACTTTAGAAAAAGAGAGAGAGCTTGCCAAAAGAATAGAGCTAGTAAGTTCTTACAATGAAGAAGATGTTGTTGATGGGGTGGTTGATCGTATTACAGAGTATGGTGTGATTGTAAAAATTAAAAATTTTGTTACAGGAATTTTGCATAAAAGAAATATTGCTTTTAATCAAGTTGAAAATATTGAAGATTTTGTTAGAGTTGGCGATAAGTTAAAATTGAAAATTATTAAGATAAATCCACAAACAGGTAAAATGGAATTATCTCTTAAGGCCTTGAAAGCAAATCCTTGGGATTCTGTAGATATTAAGTATAAAATTGATAGCATTGTAAAAGGAAAAGTTGTAAAAATTTTACCCTTTGGAGCTGTTATTGAGCTTGACAGCGAATTGTCGGGGTTTTTACATATAAGTAATTTTTCTTGGATAAGAGTAATAAAAAGTCCTCAAGAATTAATAAAACTTGGTCAAATAGTAGAAGTTAAGATTTTAGAGATAGACAAAGAGAATCAAAAAATATCTTTGGGTATTAAGCAGATTAATGAAAATCCTTGGGAGAGGTTAACTGAGAAATATCCTATTGGAAGGGTTATTCAAGGGGTTGTTACTAATGTTACAAAAACAGGTGCTTTTGTAAATATTGAAGAAGGTATAGATGCTTATGTGAGTAAATTTGATATTTCTTGGCTTGAAGAGATTGATCCTGAAGAATATTTCAAGGTAGGTGATTTAGTTAATGGGAAAGTGATTGAAGTTGACAGACGAAAGAGAAATGTTAGATTAGGAATTAAGCAGTTGGAAGAGAGTCCTTGGGAAGATTTTTCTAAAAGTTATAAAAAAGGTGATGCTATTGAAGTTGAGATTGTAGAGAAAAAGTCAAAAGGCTTTCAAGTAAGAGTTTATAATAAAATAATGGGATTTATTAGTAAAATTCAATTAGGAGATACAAAAGAATCCAGTTTAGAAACTTTTGAAAAATTAAGTGTTGGAGATAAGCTTAAAGTGATAATAACAAGTATTGATTCTAAAGACAAATCGGTTCTGCTTTCTTATAGGGAATATGAAAATCAAAAATCAAGAGAAGAGATTTCTTCTTATTTATTTAAAGGTAATGATGAGGAATCTTATAAACCATTTGAAAATTTGCTAAAAAGGGATGAATAATGGCTAGAAATAATCTTTTAGTTTTTTTTATTGCTATTATTTTTGTATTTGTATCTGTTATTGTTGCTTTTTATAATTCTTTAGGCAAAGATTATGTAAAAAGTGGTGGAGAGATAGTAGAAAATCTTGAAAAGGATTTGAACGATTATTTAAAAGAAAATGATACCGAAGAGAAGGAAAAAATATCTCTTAGGATAAAGGAACTTATTTTAAAGGAAAAAGAAATTTCGTCTTACTTTATTTCAAGGTTTTATTTGGCCAGATCTGTATATTTACAAAGTCAAGCGCAGTATGAAGAGGCTATTAAGGATTTAGATATTGTTATTAAATCAAAAAGCATTGAAAGCGAGATTGCTTCTATCAATAAAGCCGCAGTTTATGAAAAAATGGGATTAAAAGAGGATGCCTTATTGATTTATGAGGATCTTATTAATAGCACTAGTTTAGGCTTTTTAAAAGTAAGAGCTCTTTTGAGTAAGGCAATATTGATTGAGGAAAAAGATAAAGATCTTGCTTTAAAGGTATATGAAGAGATTGTCAAGTTTCCCTATGAAAATAATTTATATATAAATATAGCAAATAATAAAATTTTAGAACTTAAACAGGATTAATTTCTATCTTTGAGAGGAGGTTTTGTAATTTTTTTTATCTTTCATTTTGCATTTTATCTAGGTTTTTTTGGATGTGGTCTTGATAATATTTTAATACTTCCTCCTCCAGAAAGGGTTGATAATCGAATTTCAAGAGATTCTGTGGCCTTTTTTTTACCATCAGATTATTTTTCTGATCAAACGGCTGAAAATTTAAGAGGTTTTGATATATATTACAAATTTTATCCAGAAGGCGCCAATTATCACATAAGCGGTTTTCAAAAAAGCGTGGAAAGAGATTTTGAAGCCTTAAAGGGTGTTTTTGATAATATTAGTGAATTTAATAATAGAGGATTTTATAAAATAAATTTGAGCCCTACTATTTATTCGGGTAAGCCTGTTTTTAAATTAAATAAAGAATGGGTCGATAACAAATTGCCTTTATATTTTGAAATAAATTTTGAAGAATTAAGAAAAGATGTTCCCGGTGAGGCTTTTATTATTGTAAGAAATGGAAATACCTCTTCGTCTCCTGTTCTTCTTGAAAAGACTAACATATATAGGTCTTACATTGACAAGGGGCAATATGTAGGTTTTTCAGAATCTATTAAAAAGTCTAATCTTTTAGACAGAGAGAAAAGGCCAATTGACCTAAGACACATAAATGACGATTTTTTTACAAGAGATATTGCCCCTAAATATAATTTGGCAATTTTTGTTATGGGTGTAGGCAGCGTTGTTGACGATGCTTACAGTGTTCTTATTGATCTTGGAGATTTGTCGGGATTTAGTTTGTCTAACTAGCTAGTTTTAAGGGGGGGGAGGGTATGATAGTATTTTTTTCTCATTTGATTTTAACAAATATTATTATTTCTTTTTTAGTAAGTTTTTTTGTTATATTTTTAAATATATTGAATTTTAAGTTTTTGGTAGTTTATTTAATAAGTTTTTTAGGTGGCATTGTATTTTTGTTTTTTATCCCTTTTTTTTATTCTGATTATTATGAAAGACAAATAGATCTTGTTCTTTATTTGTTTCCTATTTTGGGCTCAGTTATTTTAATAGGCTTGATTAAATTTTCTGAGAGAAATAAGAACGATTTGTAAAATAATGATTTTTAAAAAAAGTTAGGTATCAACTTGGTTTTTAATAATTTTGTTGAAGAAAATGATGTTTATTATTAATGTAGTGGACTTATTAATTTGATTGTTTTATTATATTCATTATAAAAGAGGGGATAATTTCCGCTATGTGTTGTCATGGTGAGTAAGAGAGAAGGATAATAGGAGGTTGATTTGGCAATTATTACGATGAAGAGCTTGTTGGAGGCCGGAGTTCATTTTGGTCATCAGGTAAAAAGGCTTGATCCTAGAATGAAAAGATTTATTTTTTCCGAGAGAAATGAAATACATATTTTAGATCTTCAAAAGACTTTACAGGGCATTAAAGACTCTTATGAGCTTGTTCAAAGGGTGATAAAAGATGGTAAAAAAGTGCTTTTTGTTGGAACTAAAAAACAAGCTAGTGAGATAATCGAACAAGAAGCAAGAAGAAGTGATATGCCGTATGTTAACAATAGGTGGCTTGGAGGCATGCTTTCCAATTTTAATACGATTAGAAAATCTGTTCAGAAATTAAAAAAGTTAGAAAAGATGGAAGTTGATGGAACTTTTGATATGATAAGTAAGAAAGAGATTTCACAACTTAATCGTGAAAAATTAAAATTAGCTAAAAATTTAACGGGTATTAAAGACATGGAAACGCTTCCCGGTGCTATTTTTATCATTGATCCTAAGCGAGAGCAAATAGCTATTAATGAGGCTAGAAAATTAAAAATCCCCATTATTTCTGTGGTTGATACAAATTGTAATCCAGATGTTATTGATTGTCCAATTCCCGGTAATGATGATGCTATTCGTTCTGTTGCTTTGTTTACTAAAATAATATCCGATGCTATTTTAGAAAGTGACAAAGAGGTTGGTATTCAAATAATTGAAAATTTGAATGAAGAAGATTTGATGAAAGAAATTGAAATTAAAAATGATAAAAGTGATTCTATTGAAAAAGGGGAAAGTAATTTATGAGCATTATTAGTCCTCAAGATGTAAAAAAACTTCGAGAAGAAACCAATGCTGGTTTTGGAGATTGTAAAAAAGCTTTATCTGCTGCTGGTGGAGACTTTGAATTGGCTAAAAAAAAACTTAGAGAAATGGGAATTGCATCTGCTGAGAAAAGGCTTAATAGAGATGCAAAAGAAGGTAGAGTATTCTCATATTCAAACAATATTCATGCTGGTCTTTTGCTTGTTTCTTGTGAGACAGACTTTGTTGCTTTAAACCATAATTTTGTTAATTTGGGTAATTCTTTAATTAAGGAATTGGTAGAGAGCAGTAAAAATTCTTTAACGACTGCTCAAGAGTTAGAGCTTAAAAATTTAGCAGCTACAATAAAAGAAAATATTCAGGTTAAAAAAATTTTTATTACCGAAATTCAATCTAATGAATTTGTAAAAATTTATTTGCATGGTGAACAATCTAAGATAGGTGTTTTGGTTAAATTAAAAGTAGATGATTTTTCTAAAATCAAAGATAAAGTGTTGCAAGATTTTGCTATGGATTTAGCTTTGCATGTAGCTGCGTTTGCTCCTATTTATTTGAAAAATGATGATGTTTGTCCGAATTATATTAAAGAACAAGAAGAGATATTTACTAAGCAATTAGAATTTAGTGGTAAGCCAGAGAGCGTAGTTAAAGGTATAGTTGCGGGAAAGATTAAAAAACATCTTGCTGAAATTTCTTTTCTTGAACAAAGTTTTGTAAAAAATGATAAAATCACCGTTAAGGAGATGCTGGAAGATATTTCAAAGGCAATTTCAAGCAAGCTAGAAATAATCGAATTTAAGTATTTAAGGATAGGCTAGGTAATTGCATTGCTTTTTATCAGCAAGGAGGAGTTTATATGGAAGATTATAAGGCTTTTCTAGATGAAAAGATGAGTAAGGTTCTTTTATCACTTGATAATGAATATAAAACGCTAAGAACAGGCAGAATTAGTAGTAATATTTTTGATAAAATTTTTATTCAATACCATGGCCAAAGAACGCCCATAACCCAAGTGTCAAGTATTAGAATTCCCGAAGCAAGGCTTGTTGTTATTCAGCCTTGGGATAAAACCATATTGAGTAAGATAGAACAAGCTATACTTAATTCTGATCTTTCTATGAATCCCTCAAGTGATGGTTCGGTTATTAGAATTAAGGTTCCTGCTTTAACTAGTGAAAGGCGGCAAGGTACAGTAAAGCATGCTAAAAAAATAGCAGAGGAACATAAAATTTCAGCTAGGAATATACGGCAAGATTTAAATAATAAAGTTAAAAAGCAAGAAAAAGAATCAGAAATCACAGAGGACAGTTTAAAAAGAATTTTAGATGATATTCAGAAATCTACGGATATTTATATTAAAAGGATAGATACAATTTTAGAATCTAAAATTCAAGAAATAATGGAAGTTTAAACCCATGAATAAAAGTTCTCTTCCAAATCATGTTGGGATCATCATGGATGGCAATAGAAGGTGGGCTTTGAGCAATGGATTGTCTTTTTCAGAAGGTTATAAAGAGGGCCTTAAAAGGGCAAAAGAAATAGTTAAGCATTCGTTAAGGGTGGGTATTAAATATTTGTCCTTTTATGTATTTTCTACTGAGAATTGGAAAAGGAATGATTGTGAAGTAGAAAAGTTAATGTTTTTAATTGCTAACTATTTGAGAGCTGAATTTAATTTTTATAAGGAAAATGGAATAAAAATAGTAGTTTCAGGGGATGTTGAATCTTTAAGTGAAGAAGTAAAAAGTTCGATAAAAGATTCTACTGGCTTTTCTAAAAATTTTAACAATCTTATTTTAAATTTAGCAATCAATTATGGGGGCCGCAATGAGATACTTCGAGCTGTTAGAAAATTTGTTTCAAGTGATTTTGATTTAGAGTCTTTAGATGAGAATACTTTTTCCAATTTTTTAGATAATCCAGAATTGCCTGATCTGGATCTTTTAATACGTACAGGTGGTAATATCAGAATAAGTAATTTTTTCTTATGGAAGATCGCTTATTCTGAATTAATTTTTTCAAATGTTTTGTGGCCCGAATATTATGACAATAGATATAGTGAAGATTTAGAATGTTTTCAATTTAGAAGAAGAAATTTTGGGAGATGATTTGTTGAGTAAGGTTAAGAGATTTGCTTTTTTTGCAAGGTTGGGAACATTTCTATTTTTTGTTCCTTTGATTTTATTTTTAATATTTTTAGATTTTAAAAATTATTTATTTCTTAATATTTTAATTTTTATGTTTAGTGGTTTTGCAGCAAAAGAAGTTAATGATTTATTAAAATTTAAATCTTCAGGACTTTCGGGTATATTATCTTTTTTTTTAGGTCTTGTTCCCCCAATTTTAACGTATATTCATTTTAATGTTTTTTATTTAGGCATGAATGTAGTCTATTACTTGGTTATAGCCTTAGTGTTTAGCAATTGGATTGTTAATTTGGTGTTCATTAAAGAGCATGAGATTGGAAACTTTTTGTCTCAAGCAACGTCAATACTTTTTATACTTATATATCCTGGGGTATTAATGTCTTTTACAGTTTCTATTACTACTTTGCCCAAAGCTCCATTTTTAATGTTAATACTTTTTGCTATGGTAAGCGGAAATGATACTTTTGCCTATCTTTTTGGATATTTTTTAGGAAAAAACAGCTATCGTCCTACTATTATTAGTCCAAATAAAACATTAATGGGGTTTTTTGGGGGCATTTTGTTTTCTGTTTTTACTGCTATATTTGCGGTAGTTTTTAAATTAATAAATTTAAGTTATGCAGAATCTATTATTTTGGGCATTTTGATTGGAGTTTTTACTATTATTGGCGATTTGTTTGAATCTGGATTAAAACGAAGTGCTGGAGTAAAAGATTCTGGGAAAATCATTCCCGGTAGAGGTGGGGCTCTTGACTCTATTGACTCTTTTCTTTTGACAGGCCCAATATTTTATTTATATTTATCTTAATGATTTTTGGAGGAAATTATGTATATCCTTTTTAGTGTACTAGCTCTTAGTTTTATAATATTTATTCATGAGCTAGGGCACTTTTTGTTTGCTAAGCTTTTTAAAGTTAAGGTTGAAGTTTTTTCTGTGGGTATAGGTCCTAGCATATTAAAGTTTAAAATTAATAATACTGAGTATAGACTTTCTCCAATTCTTCTGGGAGGATATTGCAAGCTTAAAGGATTTGATCATCTGGAAAAAGAGCTTAAGGCAAATAAAGAATTAGAAGCGGATAAAGATTCTTTGTTTGGAATTTCACATTTTAAAAAAATTTTAATATATTTTGCAGGCCCTTTATTTAATTTAATTTTTTCATTTATTGTTTTCATTTTTATAAGTATGATGGGTGTTATATATTTTGATCATTCTTCAAAGGTTAATATTTTAAATAAAAATTCTTTTTTAAAAGATAAATTTAGAGATGGTGATGTTATATTAAAGGTTAATAATAAAAAAATTGAATATTTTTCTGATTTGAGAAATGTTATTCCGGAAGAAAAATCTACAGTTACATTTGATGTTTTAAGGGGAAATGAAAATATTGTTTTTGAGGAGACTGTTAGTTTGCAAGATTTTTTAAAAGAAATTGGCCCTTGGATTGATCTTGTGATAGCAGATGTAGTTTTAAATTCGCCTGCTAAGATAGCGGGAATGAAATCGGGTGATGAAATAATGAGCATTGATAATATTCTTTTGAAAAACAAAAGAGATTTAGATGATTTGCTTAAGAGTTTAAATTCAGATGTTGTAGAGATTAAGTTTTCTAGAAATGGAGAAATTTTTTCTTCAAAATTAGTATTTCAAGATAAAAATAAAATGATTGGCATATATTTTTCACCACCTTTAAAAAGGATAATTAAAGTGGAAAATGTTTCAAGTGCTATTAAGAATTCTTTTTTTAAGGTTATAAATGCTTTGCAAGATATTTTGCATTCTATTTTTTTATTGATAACAAATTTTTTCAATACTTCTAAGAATGTATCAGGGCCCGTAGGAATTGTGAGTATTCTCTCTTCATCTTATTCTTTGGGGTTATTGTATTGGATTAATAGTATTTCTGTCTTAAGTTTAATTCTTGCTGGTATGAATCTATTTTTTATTGTAATACCTGTTTTTGACGGAGGGCAAATTTTTATCAGCTTTATTGAGCTTTTACGCGGGAAAAGATTTAAGGCCAAAACCATTTATGCTTTTTATAGTTTTGGCATTTTTTTAGCGCTGTTTCTTTTTGGCTTAGGCCTTTTTAACGATTTGAAGAGTTTTTTACATATTTTTAATTAAAAATTAGAAATGTATTTTAGCATAAGCCAAAAGTGAGATGCTGATGCAATGATTATTAATATATGAAATACATCGTGCATTTTCATGTTAATTGTTGGATTGAATTTTTTACTTAATATGTATACTATTCCACCTATTGTATATACGACTCCACCAAAAACCAACCAAAAAAATCCTTTTCCGTTAAGGGCATTGTAAATGGGTTTGATTTTAAAAAGGATGATCCATCCCATGGTTATAAATATCAATCCATTAAACCATCCAGGACTATTTGCAAATATTGCTTTGAAAATGATTCCGATTATAGCTAGACCCCACACTATACATAAAATTATTACTCCTGATTTGTTTGGGACAAGGATTGCGCATGCGGGAGTATATGTTCCTGCTATTAAAATAAATATTGAAATATGATCAAATTTTCTAAAGATTTTTTTTATTTTACTTCCTTTTGGAAATATGTGGTAAAGAGTGCTCATTACATATAATAGAGTCATTGAAAATCCATAAATAAAAAATACAAGCATATGTAAATCTTTTTTCTTAAGAGCAGATATTGTAATAAGAATTGTTGTTCCAACTATAGACAAAATAGTGCCAAAAAGATGCGATATAGAACTGAAAAGCTCATTTTTTGGTATTTTGTTTGTATTAAGACCACTTAATGAATAGTTTTTAAGTTTGTTTTCCGTAAGCACAACTTTCCCTCCGTTTGATCATTTACTTATAAAAAATATATAATACATTACTTTAATTGTAAGTTTTTCTCAAGATCAAATTAAATCTAATTAAATCTTACTTAATTTATTTAATATAATTTATTTAATAATATTTATTTGACTTGTTTTTAGTAAGGTTTTTTTTTGTGAAAAAAGCTTTATAATAAATAATGTTTATTGAGATTAGCATTGGAGAGGCATAGCATGATTAATTTTATTAAAATAATTAGCTTTTCAAGTTTGCAAAAGTTTTCTAAAGCACTGCGAGTGCCCATTTCTATTTTACCAGTTGCATGCTTATTGATTGGTATTGGATCTGTATTTTCAAATCCTTCTAATATTGTTTATGTTGATAAATTTTTTATTCAAGATGTTTTAGGCCTAATGAAGGCCATAGGCAATGCTATTCTTCTCAATATGCCTTTAATTTTTTCTATTGGAATTTCTATTGGAGTTGCAAGAATGGGGCAGGGAACAGCTGCTTTGGGAGGTCTTGTTGGTTATTTAACATTTAACATTACCGAAAATTATTTTATTGAGGCTTTTTCAGGACTTGTTGAAGCAGAAACAATGTCTTCTGTGGGGCGTATAAATTTTCTTGGTGTTCAAACTTTAAATACGGGAATTGCAGGTTCTTTAGCGGTAGGTCTTTTAGTTGGTTATTTGCATAACAAATTTTATAATGTGAAGCTACCAAAGCCTTTTGTGTTTTTTTCAGAGTGTCATTTTGCGCCTATAGTAATGATTATGCCTTTTTGTGTTATTTTGGCTATGTTTTTTTGTTTGATTTGGTCGAGGTTTGATGGATTAATTACATATTTGGGTATGTTTGTTTTTAGATTTGAATATTTTGGCAGTTTTCTTTATGGATTTTTAAATAGACTGTTATTGCCTTTAGGATTGCATTCTATTTTATCTTTTCCTTTTGAGTTTACTTCTTTAGGTGGAGTAGAAACAATCAATGGCAATACTTTTAGAGGTCTTAAAAATATATTTTACGCGCAGCTGTTAGATCCGTCGCTTATTAAATTTTCATCAGGCTTTGCTAAGATTGGTAGTGGATTTTATCTTTCTATCATGTTTGGACTTCCTGGAGCAGCATTAGGGGTTTACAAGGGCATTGTTCATGAAGATAAAAGGAAAGTTGCAGCTCTTCTTTTTTCTGGGGCTTTAGCAGCTTTTTTGACAGGAATAACTGAGCCTTTAGAATTTTTATTTATTTTCACAGCGCCTTTGCTTTATTTTGTGCATGCTATTTACTCTGGATTTGCATTATTGTTTTCTAATTTTTTTGATATTACTATTGGAAATACCTTTTCTACGGGATTTTTGGATTTTTTTATGTTTGGAATACTTCAAGGAAATTCTAGGACAAATTGGATTAGCATAGTGCCTTTGGGAGTAATCTTTTTTATTCTTTATTATTTTACTTTTAGCTGGCTTTATAGATATTTTGATTTTCAGATATTTGTTGCGGATGATCCATTTTTTGAAGGTCAAGAAGGCCGGCTAGAGAGCCTTGGGATTGCGCATCTTTTAATTCAAGGTCTTGGTGGATTTGATAATATTACAAAGCTTGATGTTTGTTCTACAAGATTGCATGTAAGTGTTGTTAATACTGAGCTTGTTGATAATGATTTGCTTAAAGAGGCTGGAGTTCTCAAAATAGGATTTGTTAATGGTAGGGTACAGCTTTTTTATGGAGCTGATGTATTTTATATTAAAAAAGCTATTGATAGCTATTCTCCAAAAAGTCTTTTTGAAGCTAGTGTTATGGTTGCAGTTGATAATGTAAAAAAAGGCTTTAAGACTTATATTGAAATGAAAGAAGACAAAAAACTTGAAAAGCAAGGTAAATCGGGAAAAATTTATAAGCTTAGCGAAGAAGAAGATTAAAAATTCGTATTATTTTGTAGTTACTTTTTTTCTATGCTGTAACTTAAAAAGTTTTTATTGTTGAAAAAAATTAATCTCTTTTATATACTAACTAAGTAACCTTCGTTGCATATTTTGCAACGCGTTAGACCATAAGGAGTTTTAGTAATGATTAAAAGATATGAGGCGTGTTTTTTGTTTAAAAGTGAAGAGATTGAGTATAAGGGTTCTTTAGAAGAGGTTAAAAAATCTTTAGAATTGTTTGGTGCGACTGATATTGTTAACAATATCATTGGAGAGAGGGCCTTAGAGTATCCTATCAAAAAGCAAGCTAGAGGTCGTTATGAAATAATAGAATTTAATATGGAAGGTATTAATTTAAAAGAATTTGAATCGAAACTTAAGTTAATTAAAAACTTGCTTAGATATATGGTTTTGGTTAAAGTAGTTAGGAAAATTAATACCAGAAAAATCAAAAAAAGAAATTTTAGAGAATTTAGAGACAATGTTGACAAAGACAGTTTTAAGGGCAGCCCTAAAATTGAAACAGCAGTAAATCCTGAAATCTCGGATGTTCAGGATAAATAAAAGGATTTTAAATGGCCGATATTAATTCATTAGTATTATCTGGCAGACTTACAAGAGATTCTGAGCTTTCTTATACAGAAAGTGGCATGGCTGTTCTTAGGTTTTCTTTAGCTAATAATAGAAGAATGAAGAAAAATGACGAATGGGTTGATTATCCACAATATTTTGATTGTGTTATTTTTTCAAAAAGAGCTGAAAGTCTTAATGAGTATTTGAAAAAAGGCAAACAAGTTGTGGTAAGTGGATCTCTTAAATATGAAAGCTGGCAAGATAGGAATACTGGTGATAAGAGGAGTAAGGTAAATATATTTGTAGATAATTTGCAAATGTTTAGTTCAGGCTCTAATGCATTTCAAATGCAAGATTCAGATATTAATAATTTGGCAAGCCATAAAAAAGAAGATGCAATCAAGGATGTTGATATTGTTGATGATAAATTTAGCGAAGATATACCTTTTTAATGGAGTTTAAGTTTATGTATAAAGATAGAGATGCTAATCAAAGAGATTCAAGATTTGAAAATCAACAGGATGGTTTTAAAAAAAATTCAAATTTCAGATTTTTTAAGAAAAAGTCATGTAAATTTTGTGATTCTGGCAAACATCCCGATTATAAAGATTTTGATTTTCTTAAAAAGTTTATTACCGAGCAAGGCAAGATTTTGCCTAAAAGAATTACTGGAACTTCTGCAAAGCACCAAAGGCGTTTAGCATTAGAAGTCAAACGGGCAAGATATATGGCTTTGTTGCCTTTTATAAAAAAATAGCTACTTAGGGGTAATTATGAAAGTGATTTTAAAGGAAGATTTTATTAATCTGGGAAGAGAGGGCGATACTGTAGAGGTAAAAGATGGATTTGCAAGGAATTATTTGCTACCCAAAGGTTTTGCAGTTTTTTCAAATAAACATAATGTTGAGATTTTTAATCAAAAAAGAAGATCAATATCAAAAAAACAAGAAACAAAAAAACAAATTGCCAATGATTTGAAATCTAAGCTTGATCTTGTTAAATTAGAATTTTTTATGAAATCTAATGATTCTGGCAAATTGTTTCATAGCGTTAACAGCTCTAATATTGCCGATGAACTTTTTAAACTTGGTTTTGATATAGAAAGAAGAAAAATAGATATACATCATGGAACTTTAAAGACTTTTGGGATTTACGATGTGACAATTAAGCTTTATGAAGGGATTAGTTCTATTATTAAGGTAGAGATAAAAAAAGAAGAAAAGCAAGATAATAAAAAATTTTTAAATAAAAAGTTAAATAAAGTAGATGAGTAGGCTGAAAAGGGGCGGGGTGTAGTTTGTGGCTTTAGCAGCTTTTTCAAATTCTGCACTTCTTTTTAATGATGGTGCAGAAAAAGCAGTAATTTCTAGTATATTTTATAATTCAGATAAGTTAGATCAGATTGCTTTTCACGTAAGAGCTGATGATTTTTACAATGAAACTCATAAGTTGATTTTTAAAGCAATGGTTTCGCTTTATGAAAAAAGAGAAAATATTGACCCCATTACCGTTTTTGAAGAAGTATCTAAACATGTTTCAAAGACTCAGCTTTTAATTAAAAAAGATTTAATCAATTTACCAGATTATTTAGATTCGCTTTCAGTTTATTTGCCAACAGATAGAACTATAAATGTTTATGCAAAAATTGTAAAAGAACAGAGTGTTCGTAGAAGCATTTTAAATGTTTCTAAAGAACTTAATGATTATATAAATGATTCTACAAAAACTATTAATGAGATTGTTGAAGAATCTCAACAAAAAATCCTTTCAATTGAGTTAGATTATTCTAGTAAAAACCTATATCATGCTAAAATTATTGCAGAGCGTGTTCATAATGAGATATATGAACGTAGTATGAAGAAAAAGGAAGCTAATTTTGGCATTCCAAGTGGCTTTAGAAAAGTTGATTCTCTTATTGGGGGATTTAGAAACAGTGATTTTATTATAGTTGGTGCTCGTCCTAGTATTGGTAAAACGGCATTTGCATTAAATATTGCGTCTGCTATTGCATTGAGAAAAGAAGGAAAGAAAAAAGTAGGATTTTTCTCTCTCGAAATGACCGCAGATGCTTTAATAAAAAGAATAATATCTTCTCAATCTTGTATTGATAGCTTTAAAGTTCAAAATAGTATTTTATCTGGACAAGAGATAAAGGCATTAAATGATATTGTAAATGAGATCAGTGATTCTGAGCTTTATATTGAGGATACTCCTAATATTAGTTTACTAACTTTAGCAACTCAAGCTAGAAAGCTTAAGCGATTTTATGGCATAGATATAATATTTGTCGATTATATTAGTCTAATTTCTTTTGAAACAAAAAATCTCCCCAGGCATGAACAAGTTGCTTCGATTAGTAAATCTCTTAAAGAGCTTGCTAGAGAGCTTGAGATTCCTATTATTGCATTATCTCAGCTTACAAGAGATACGGAAGGGCGTGAGCCTAATCTTGCTAGCCTGAGGGAATCAGGAGCATTAGAGCAAGATGCTGATATTGTAATTTTACTTCATAGAGATAAAGATTTTAAATTCGAGTCTTCTGCTGAGATAGAACCAATAGAGACCAAGGTTATTGTAGCAAAACATAGAAATGGTCCTACAGGTAGAGCAGATATATTATTTTTACCACACATTACTAAGTTTGTTAATAAGGACCATCAGTATTAATTTAATGTTTTTATTTAATGATTATTCCAATTCCCAAATAATTAAAGTTAATAGAATGTTTTTCTAATTTTTTTTCATCTAGATCATAAGCTAGCGGAACATAATTAACTTTTGAATATATTTTAAAAATATATTCAGTGTTATGGTATTTTAGCATTCTGAATAAAAATCCCAATTCATTTTCAATTCCAGCTTGAATAATATTTTTTATTCTTATTGGTCTGAAGATGTTTTTAATGTCTTGATTATTTTGGTTATAGGCAAAAAATAATCCCGAAATGATATAAGGATTAAATGTTTTTTGTGGTAAAAATTCATACATTATGCCCGATGATAATCTATTTGTAAAGCTATTGCTTTCATTATAATTGGTGTAATAATTTGTTGCTATTGAGAAATAATGATTGATGTTTTCATTTATTTTATAAAATACTGAATTTCTTATGTTAAATGGTATCATAATATCAAATCCAAAGAAAAAATTATTACTTAAAATATTAAATTCATTTTTTGATTCTGGTACTATTGTGTATTCTTCAGGCGTAATGATTATTCCAAATCCCCCAACGCTTAAAAAATTTTCTTTGTTTGAAAAATTTTTAATGTTTAAATTGTTTGTTATGAAAAAATTTTTAGAGTAAAGTCTATAATTTATTCCAATTCCCGTTTCTGCTTCTTGTATTTTTGAATATGTTTTAAGATTTTTAATTTGATTTTGAATTTGGGCGTAAAATTTTATATCAAATCCAATATTTTCATTTTTTAAGGTAATTCCAATACTGTTTTTGATAAAATAATCTGCAAAATAAGATATATCTATGTAATTTTCTAAATTTAAAAAATTCATGTAAGAGTAATTCAAAGCAAAGCTTAAAAATCCCCTATAATTATAGTCATCGTAGCTTTTTATACTCGGAATTGGGCGGTGTTGATTTAAAATGAGGTGAATTATACTTTGCATTAAGCGCCCTCCCCAGTCCCCAAATAATAAGTTTTTAACCCCAATTCCTAAATCTACTTCTCCAAAATTTTTTTCATTAATTAGCAATAAGATTGGAAAGTAATACATGAATCCTATCTCAATCAAATCCGCTCTACTGATTAAAGATTTTGGCGAATTTTTATAGCCTCTATAGGTTAACATGTGTGCTTCTAGATTTATTATAAAATTGTATTTTGAAGTATAGGTAAAAATTAGAGAGCCACTTCTCAAGTCATCAAAAAAATCGCTTAGCGAAAATCCAAATCCATCATTTAATATTTCGAAATAGTATTTGTCAATACCTTCATTTTTATATTGAATTGCATGATTGTAAGAATAAGCTTTTAATGTGGAAATTATAAATATTATAAAAAATATTTTTTTAAGGCGCATTTTATAATTATAGCACTTTAAGTCGTTTATAGTTATTTATTAAGTAATTTAGCTATAATAGTTTATTTTTATTTAATAAACTTAGCTAACTTAGTTTTTGTAGTAAGCGATTATATTGTATAATTCAATGGAGTTTACTAAGACTTTAGGAGTAGTTGTAATGAAAAAGGTAGCTATTATTGATGGACTTAGAATGCCTAATACCAAGTTTGGAGGCTCTTTTAAGGGACTGAGTATTGTTGATGAATCTTCAAAAGTTGTTAAAGCTTTGCTTGAAAGAAATAGGCTATGCAAAGTGGATGAGGTCATCATTGGGAATGTAATATCTTCAGGGCTTGGTCAAAATATTGCAAGGCAAATTGCTTTAAAGTCTAATTTGGGCGATGCTGTACCTGCATTTAGTGTTAATAAAGTTTGCGGCTCTGGTCTTAAGGCTTTGGAGCTTGCATTTAATTCTATTGTTCTTGGAAGCAATGACATTGTTTTAGCTGGGGGAGTAGAAGATTTAACCAATTCTCCTTATTTATTACCCAGAAAGATTAGATTTGATGGTCTTAAATTTGGTAATTTTGAACTTGAAGATTCAATTCAAAAAGATGCCTTAATAGATTCTCTAAATTTTATTTCCATGGGACTTACAGCGGAAAATCTTTCAGAAAAATATAGCATAACAAGGGAGATGCAGGACGAATTTGCGTATAATTCTCATATAAAATCATTAAGGGCAAGAGAACTCGGATATTTTGAAGATGAAATTTATCCTTTGACTGTTTTTGATAAGAAGACCAATTCTAGCAGGGTTGTCTCAAGTGATGAGGAAATAAGAGATAATTTGACTCTAAATAAACTGGCATCTCTTAATCCTGTTTTTAAAGAATCAGGTACAATAACTGCTGGAAATTCTTCCAGTTTGAATGATGGAGCTTGTTTTTTAATCTTAGCAAGTGATGAAATGGTAAAAAGCTTGGGGATAAGTCCATTAGCTTATATTGGAGGATTTGAAAGTGTGGGGCTTGATCCGCTTTATATGGGTTTTGGCGCTTATTTAGCTATTGAAGGCATTATTAGTAAATTAAGTTTAAATCCTAACGAAATAGATTTGATTGAAGTTAATGAGGCATTTGCGGCTCAAGCATTGAGTATTGAAAAGGCCTTGTTTAAAAAATATAATATAACTAGAGATATCATTAATGTAAATGGTGGTGCTATTGCTTTGGGGCATCCATTTGCAGTTAGTGGTTCAAGAATTTTATTAACACTTTCTCGTTCTATGAAAATGAAGAATAAAACAAAAGGAATAGCATCTGTTTGTATTGGAGGTGGACAAGGAATTTCTAGTTTTTTGTATAGATGAAAATGTTTTATTAACTAGATTTAAATGTTAAATTTTGTTAAATTAGTGGGTAAGTGATTCTTTAATAAGAGGTTATGTTATGAAGAGTTTTTTATTTTTGATAATATTGGGAATTATGGGGATTAACTCTTTTGCTCAAAATACCCCCGTTGCTATTATTAATTTATATAAAAATGAAATTATTACTAAAACCAGTTTTGATTCAAAGGTTGATATATTTAAAAAGACACAAGGTAGAGACTTGACTGCTGCTGAGAAAAAGCAAGTTCTGCAGGTTTTAATAGCAGATGTTCTTTTTAGTCAAGAGGCTTCAAAACAAGGAATTAAAGTTTCAGATGATGAAGTTATGCAAACAATTAGAACTCAATTTGGACTTGTAAATCTCACCGATGAGCAAATTAAGCAGTTGATAGAAAAACAAGGTACAAATTGGGATGAGCTTTTATCTTCAATGAAAAGATCTTTGTCTTCTCAAAAACTTCTTTTAATGCAAGCTCAGCCTAAGTTTTCTGAAATTAAAACCCCTAGTGAGAAAGAAATTGTTGAGTATTATGAGGCTAATAAAACTAGATTTGTAAATCCAGATATTTCAAGAGTTAGTCATGTATTTTTTTCTACTAAGGATAAAAAAAGATCAGATGTTTTGGATCAAGCAAAAAATATTTTAAGCCAAATAAGATCAAAAAAAATTACTTTTGAAGAAGCTGTAAGGAAATATTCAAATGATGAGTCTTCTAAAGCTAAAAATGGTGATCTTGGATTTTTGTCAAGAGATGATCAAAATGCTCAAAATCTTCTTGGGGTTGATTTTATAAAAGAGGTTTTTAATTTTAATAAGGGGGATATATCTTCACCTATTGCCTCAAAAGAGGGGTTTCATATTGTTAAAGTTACAGAAAAATATGCTCAGAGATTTTTAAGCTTGAACGATAAAGTATCGCCTACTACAGATTTGATTGTCAAAGATGCGATAAGAAATAACATGGTTAATTTTCAACAACAGCAAATTGTTGTTCAAGTGCAACAAGATGTATATGGCAAACTTAACAAGTCTGCAAACATACAAATTTTGGACTCTAGTCTAAAATAAAACATGTTTTTATTTATATAATTTTAGTATGGACTTAATGCATGAAGTTAGAGTTTTGGCTTTTCAAAAGATTTATAGTATTGATATCAATCAAAGCGCAATGGATGATATTTTTGATATTTTTAATATTGAGGGTAAAGGATTAGATATAGAAAATGAATCTCTCAAGTCCTTTTATTCTTCGCTGGTAAATGGTACTTTTAATAATTTAGAGCATATTGATAGCTTGATTAGGAATATTTCTTGGAATTGGTCCTTAGATAGAATGGACAAGGTTGATCTTGCAATACTTAGAATGGGCGTTTATTCCTTAAAATTTCAAAATTTTGGAAATTCAAAGCGTGCTGTAATTGATGAGTCAATTTTGATTGCTAAGAAATATGGCAGTAAAAATTCTTACAAATTCATAAATGGTATACTTGATGCTTTATTGAAAAACATGGAGAATTGTATTGAAAAAAAATAAAATTTTGGTATTCACGTCGGTAGTTTTTTTATCAGTTTTTTTGGGTAGTTATTATTTCTATTTCAATCCCAACATTTTATATTTTTTAAAAGGCGAGAAAGATTTTAGCAAACTTATTGTAGGAATTGATTTTTATATCGACAATAAAAAATTTGCTGATGCTGAAAAAGAAATACGATTTTCATCGTATTATGCTAATAGTGAATTTAAATGGCTAGCTCTTATCAAAAGAGCCAAAGTTTGGGCTTTAAATACCGGCGATTATCGTCTTATGGGTGATATAGTAAATCTTGGTGTTAAAGTTTTGCCTGGTAATTTAAAACTAAGAGCTTTAGAAGTTTATTCTAAGCTTAAAATTGGGTTTTTAAAGGATGCTTATAAAATTGCAAGCCAATATCTTTTAGATAGTGAAGAGTATCGAAGTCTTTATGAAGAAGTTTTTGTGAAAAATTTAAGTGCAGATAATAATGTTTTAGATTTTAATAAGTTTATTGATAAAATCTATAGAGAAAAGGATGCTCGTGTTTTTGAAGAGATAGGTTTAAATCTTAAAAATAATGCATTTTTAGTAAATGCAATGCTCTTGCATATAGAGAAAAAAAACATAGATGCTGCTGAGCGTATACTTTTTAAAATTAAGGAAGACAAAAACTTTTTCAAAGAGCTTGCATATGTTTCATATAATCTTAATGATTTAGATTATACAATTTCAAATCTAAAATTCATTGAAAATGGAGATGATCCGGCTTTACTTTTTTTGCTTGCTGATGCTTATTTTAAAAAAGGAGATATTAAAAATGCTAAGAATGAATATTTAAGGCTTTATACAAAATTTCCCGATTATAATGTTCTTGTTTATTTAAATCTTGCACTTATAGCTAATAATGAGAATGATTCTAAAAAGGCAATTTCTTATTTAAATAAGGCCAATGAAGTATTTAAAGATAATAAAATAATAAGTTATTATTTAGCAAACATATACTTCAAAACTAAAAATTATTTTAAAGCCAATGAGATTATAGCTAATTACAAGGAAGATCCTTTATTTTTTAAAATTCATTTTGCATTAAATTATGCAAATTCTGAGTATGAGGCAAAAAAGTCTTATTTATGGCGATTATTTTACAAAACAGAGTACAATTCTGGAATTGCCCAATTTTTGGCTTGGAATTTGTTGCTTTATTCAGATTTAAAGGATTTAGATTTATTTTTTAAAATTTATAATTTTTCTGAGAATGAGCAAGATTGGTATGATTTTTATAAATTTTATTACTATTTTCTTAAAAAAGATTTTGTTAATTCAAAAAGGGTAATTTTTGATAGTAAAGTTCAAAAATATATGTTTGGACTTTATTATAATCTTGGAGTTTTGAGTTTTTCTGAGAAAAATTATAAAGAAGCAGAAAGATATTTTAATAAAGGAATATCTTTATTGCCTGACAATTTTTTTGATAAGGATGCTAATACTCATTATGAGCGTGAGCTTTTATCAAAAATCTATTTAAAACAAGGAATTAATTATCTTTATTTGGGAAAAATGGAAAAAGGTAAAGAGTCTATTTTAACTTCTTATTCTTTTTACAAAACCGATGAAGGAAGACTTTATAAAAACATGATAGATACACTTAAAGAAAGGAAGTTGAATTTTGACTAAACTAAGATTGAAATCTAAAGATGAGATAAAAAAAATAAAAGCTTCAGCGAGCTTGTTAGCGCTTACTTTATTGGAAGTTGAAAGAAATATTGCTCCTGGTATTAGCACTAAGGAGCTTGATTTAATAGCCTATGATTTTATTATTAAAAATAAAGCTAAGCCCGCTTTTAAAGGATATCATGGGTTTAAGGGCACTATTTGTGCATCTGTTAATGAAGAGGTTATTCACGGTATTCCCGGAAAAAGAAAACTAGCTGATGGGGATATTATTAGTATTGATTGTGGAGTTATTCTTGATGGATTTTATAGTGATATGGCAAAAACTTTTAAAGTGGGAAGTGTGGATCCTAGTGTTGATAAACTTTTAGAAGTTACAAATGCTTCTCTTTACAAGGGTATTGCTGAGATGAAAGTAGGAAATAGAATTTTAAATATATCAAAAGCAATAGAAGGGTATATAAAGCCATTTGGTTTTGGAATAGTTAGAGAATACACAGGTCATGGTGTTGGATTTCAACTTCATGAAGAACCAAGTGTTCCAAATTATTATGCCCCTTTTTTTAAAAATATAAGAATTCAAGAGGGTATGGTTTTAGCTATTGAGCCTATGGTAAACTTAAAGGGGCATGAGGTTTCAATAAAAAGTGATGGTTGGACTGTTTTTGCATCCGATCTTAGTTATTCTGCACATTTTGAACACACGGTTGCTGTTGTTGATGGGTTACCTTTAATTTTGAGTGAAGTTTAAATTTTAAAGTAATCAAATTAAAAAAATATTAATTTATAAATTGAGTAATTATATGGAGGTTATGAAAGTGGAAAAAAAGTTTTTTTCTGGATTTATTCTCAGTTTTTTGGCTTTGGGTATCGGATTTTTTATTGGAATGCATTATTTAGATTCCAGTAGAAGCAACATTGTTTTTGCAGAAGAAAAGAATAATACAGTACAAGCTTTACAAGATTCTTTTAGAGAAGTTTCTAAGAAAATTTTGCCATCGTCTGTAGAAGTTCATGTAACAGGAGTAGTCAAGCAAAGTTTTCCCATGCCATTTTTCTTTTTTGATATGCCAGAATTTGATTCTGAGAGAAAAAGTAATTGGGCAGGGTCTGGAGTAATAATTGGTAGAGATTCTCAAAAAAAATCGTTATTTTATGTAGTTACAAATAGTCATGTAGTAGATAAGGCAATTGAGCTTGAAGTTATATCTTATGATAAGAAAAAGCACAAAGCTAAATTAATTGGCAAAGATGATAAAAAAGATATTGCACTTATTAGCTTTGAAAGTGATGACTCAACTATTAAAGTAGCTGATCTTGGAGATAGTGATAAGCTTGAAATAGGTGATTGGGTTATGGCAGTAGGTAGTCCTTTTCAATTTAGTTTTACAGTTACAGCGGGCATTGTGAGTGGATTGCAACGTTCTGCAAATCCTAATTTGCAATCAAGGAATTTATTTATTCAAACCGATGCTGCAATTAACAGGGGTAATTCAGGAGGCCCTCTTGTAAATATAAAAGGTGAAGTTATCGGGATTAATGCTTGGATAGCGTCAAATTCTGGTGGAAATATTGGATTAGGTTTTGCAATTCCTGTTAACAATATTAAAAGTACTGTAGATTTTTTCCTTAAAGGTAAAAAAATTGAATCAGCATGGCTTGGAATTTCTTTTTATCCGTTAAAGGCAAAAGATTCTGAAGTGCTAAAAAGCTTAGGGGTCGAAGGTAATGATGCTCCATCTGCGATTATTGCCTCTCTTTATCCGGGTTCGCCTGCTGTTAAGTCGGGGCTTAGAGCCGGAGATATTATTGTGAAGGTTAATGGGGTTCCAATGAACATTTTTCAAGACGTTACATCATATATTGGTGATTTTTATGCTGGAGAGAAAGTAAATGTAGAAATTTTAAGAGGCAATGTCAAAAAAAATATTGAGATTGTTCTTGCTGTTAGACCTAATGATAAAGAACTTTCTTCTTCAAAGATGTTTCCAGGTTTTGTTGTGTATCCGTTAGTTGAAGAAATTAAAACTCAGCTTAATTTAAGAAATTGGATTAAAGGTGTTGTTGTTGATTATATTGATAAAAATTTAGCATCAAACATTAAGTTAAAATCAGGAGATGTAATTCTTTCTGTAAATTCAAAAAATGTTTCTAATTTAAGAGAATTTTACGATGCTCTTCAGATTGGAAAAAATACTTATAAAATTTTAAGAGAAAACGATTCTTTTAATGTTTCGTTTTAGTAAATTTTAGTTTTGGGCTAAGATCAAATCTTAGCCCTTTTTTGTTTTATGTGTTAATTTGAAAGTAAAATATTTTGATTAAATAGGATTTATTGGTATTAAAAAGGAATAAGTTTAAATTATGAAAAAATATGTTTCTTATGAAGAGATAAGAATTAATGGGTTTAAGCTTGCTTATAAAATTTATAAAGATGGATTTATTCCAGATATTATGTATGTCTCTTTGAGAGGTGGGGCCTATCTTGGAAATATTATTAGCGAATTTTTTAAATTTGTAAAAGTAGACAAACCCCTTTTGTATGCTGCTGTTGTTGCTAGATCTTATGATATTGTTAATGAACAAAAAAAGATAATGGTAGATGGTTGGACTTATGATCCAAAATATTTAAGGGCGGGTGATAAAGTTTTATTTGTTGATGATATTTTTGATACGGGTCGTACTATTGTTTATTTGAGAGGTGAAGTTTTAAAAAAAGGTATAGAGAATAAAAATGTTAAAATAGCAGTTTACGATTATAAGGATCATGGATTTGTAGATTATATTCCCGATTATTATGTTAATAGATATTCTAGCCAAGAAGAATTAAATACTTGGATTCATTATGGAAATCATGAGCTGATAGGATTGAATGAAAATGAATATAAGAATAGTTTTAAATATATAGATAGCGAGTTTAATGAAATCTTAAAATTTTTGGTAAAAAATAAATCTTAATTATTGTCACTTATATATTCGATTAAAGTGTATCCTTTTGTTGTTAGCATTTTAATTATTATTCCAAGGTTGTCTTTTAATATTGGACCGATTAGCGCGTGAGTTTTTTCGGTTTTAACCGGAAATTTACTAGTATTTTTAATTGCCTCAAAGCTATCATTTTCATAGCTAGGATGAACTTTAATATAATGATTTGTTGTAAAATTTCCAGCACTTGCAGTTTTTTGATTGATGTTATTGCTTGAATTCCTGTTGGGATAATTAACTTTCTTTGATTTTTGTATGTATATATTGGAATTTATATTTTTTTCATCGCTTGTATCTTTTTTAAAAATCGATTTTTTTATGGTTTTTTTGAAGTTTGAGTTTGAATCGTAATCCTTAGATTTTTTTTTGATTTTTGTTTCTACGTTTGAAAATAATTCTAATTTATTGTTTAAATTTTCATCTTTTGCTGAAAATAATTTTATTGCGAAAAGAAAGAGTATCAGTAATTTATAGAGGGTTTTTAATCTCATTTTCATATTTCCTTTTGTTTGATTAAAAATAAAGATTTTTAGGAGTCCTTGGGAATGGTATTGAATCTCTTATATTAGATATTCCGGTTGAATATTGCACTAGTCTTTCAAGTCCAAGTCCAAAACCGGAATGGGGAGTAGAGCCAAATCTTCTTAAATCAAGATACCAGTTTAGATGTTCAATGTTTAGATTTAATTCTTTTATTCTATTTTCTAATTTTTGTAAGTCGTCTTCCCTTTCGCTTCCCCCTATGATCTCTCCAATTCTTGGAACAAGTATGTCCATTCCTTTGACAGTTTTATTGTCTTTGTTTATTTTCATGTAAAATGCTTTAAAATTTTTTGGGTAATCAATAACCACTACTGGTTTTTTAAAAGTTTCTTCTGTTAAGCATCTCTCGTGTTCTGTTTGCAGATCTATTCCCCAATAAGGTTTTATTTCAAAATTTTTTTTGGATCTTTCAAGAATTTCGATTGCTTTAGTATAGGTAATAACTTCAAAATTTGAATTTATTACGTTTTCTAGTTTTTTAATTAAACCTTTTTCAATGTAATTTTCTAAAAAATCCATATCTTTTGAACATTCGTTTAAAATTGAACTTAGAATATATTTTAAGAGTTCTTCTGCTAAGATAATATTGTCGTTAAGTTTGTAAAAAGCCATTTCTGGTTCTATCATCCAAAATTCTGAAGCGTGGCGTGTGGTGTTAGAATTTTCTGCTCTAAATGTTGGTCCGAATGTATATATTTTAGATAAAGCCATTGCATACGCTTCTCCATGTAATTGACCAGTTACAGAAAGAAAAGCTTCTTTTCCAAAAAAGTCGTCTTTAAAATCAATATTGCTAAGTGTATTGTCTGGTTTGTTAAATTTTAGTGTGGAAACCCTAAACATTTCTCCAGCGCCTTCTCCATCATTTGATGTAATTATTGGTGTATTAATATAAAAAAATCCATTTTTTTGGAAATATTCATGAATTTTGTATGAAATTTTGTTTCTTACCCTAGCAATAGCTCCAAATGTATTAGTTCGTATTCTCAAATGAGGTATTTCTCTTAAAAATTCAAAAGTATGTCTTTTTTTTTGTAATGGGTAAGTTTTTGGATCTGCTTCTCCTATTACATTAAAACTATATGTTTTTATTTCATAATTTTGTCCTTTTGCAGGACTTTCCACTAGCAGTCCTGTTAGCGATATGCTTGCACCCGTTGCTATTTTTTTTAGCTCTTTTTCATCAAATTGATTTTCTTCTTCGTTTATTACAGCTTGAATTCCTTTAACTGTTGATCCATCATTAATTTCTATAAATCCAATCTTGCCATTACTTCTTTTAGTTCTAATCCATCCGTTTATTGTAACATTGCTGTTTAAAATTGGATTTTCTAAAATATTTTTAATGCTTTCAAACATTTTATTTATCACCCTAAATATTTATTAATATTGCTAAATCAATTTTATTATAGCTTAAAACTTTTTTTTAAAAAAACATTCAACAAATTTTATTATTTTAATTCTTGAAATTAACTTTATTAATATTTATACTTTATTTTTTAGAGGTGATTATTATTTTGTAATGAAAAGTTCCAAAAAAGTAATAATTGTTTTTGATTCAGGAATAGGGGGGCTTTCTTATTTTAAATATATTAAAAGTAAAATGGAAGGGTACCAGTATATTTATGTTGCAGATAATAAAAATTTTCCTTATGGAGAGAAGAGTTCGGAATATCTTTTACAAGTAGTTCTGTTTTTAATTGATAAACTTACAAAAATCTATAATATTAGTGCATTAATTTTGGCTTGCAATACAATTTCTGTTAGTGTATACAATAAATTAAATTTTGCTTTTCCAGTGATCTATACTTTGCCAGAGGTAAGCTCAGTTTCAGATCTTGCTTTTAAAAAAGTTCTTTTGATTGCAACAAATACTACCCTTGAAAGTGAATTTATTAAAAATCAAGTAAATGTGCATGACGATTTGGTTGTTAAAGCTGCTGGAGAGCTTGTTAATTTTGTTGAATATGGAGAGAAGTATAGAAAAGATGCGCTTAAATGTTTGGAAGCTTTAAAGCTTGCAGTTGTAAGCACCGGTAGAGAAATTGTTTTTCTTGGATGCACCCATTATTTGCATCTTAAGACAATGATAGAAGATTTTTTAGAGATTCCCGTTTATGAGAATCGCGAATTAGTGGCACAAAGTCTTATTAGATTTATGAATTTTACTGAATATAAAGGCAATAATTACAAAAGTAATGTTGATTTTATGGATGAATTTTATTTAACCAGAAATGAAAATTTGACTTTTTATCGAAATTTTTGCAAAAAATACAATCTCCATTTTAAAGGAACGATAATTTGAACCCTCTTAAATTTGAAGTTATTTGGGGAGTTAATAATATATTCTCTATTTTAGAACTTAGCAGCAAATTAATTTACAAAGGAATTTTCAAGGGAAAGGTATTAGAAACGGACTATAAGGAATATAGTCCGTTAGTTCCTGGAGATATAGTATTGGGGTATATTTATAGTTCTCGTAAGGTATATATTGATAAGCGGATAAGTAGAAAAAATATTCTTTGGCGTTATAACAAGAAAGCAAATCTTAGACAGACAATTGTTTCTAATGTTGATAATGTTTTAATTGTAAATTCTGCTAACATCCCCGAGATGAAAAATTTTTTTATTGACAGAGTTCTTGTTGTTGCAGAAGAGCAAAATATTGTTCCTGTTATTGTTATTAATAAGATTGATAAAGGAATAAACCAAAAGGTTGAGGAATTTTCTGAAATTTATAAAAATCTGGGATATAAGGTTTTAAAAACCTCTGTTAAAACTTTTGAAGGTATTAAAGAAGTAAAAGAGGTTTTGAAAAATTCAAGAACTTCTTTTATTGGCCAATCCGGTGTTGGCAAGTCTTCTTTAATAAATTTGATTGATTCAAGGGCTTCTCAGTCAGTAAATGAAATTTCACATAGGTATTCTAGAGGGAAACATACTACTGTTTATTCAATATCATTTCATTCTGAGAGCGGAATAATAATTGATACTCCCGGAATAAAGGAATTTGGGATTGAAACATTGCCTTTTGAGAATCTTAAATATTATTTTAAAGAGTTTGAAAATTTTTCTAGTTCTTGCAAATATAAATCTTGCTTACATGTTGGCGAACCGTGTTGTTCTGTTGTAAGTTCTTTAGGCAATGGTATTTCTAAATCCAGGTACGAAAGCTATTTAAAGATTTTGTCGGAGCTTAAAAATTATAAAAATTATGCAAGATAAATATTTAAAAAATATTGACTTTTATGAAATTTTATCTTTAGTGTCTAAATATATTTCTAATCCAGATACTGTTGATTTACTAAATAATCAAAAAATATTAAAAACAAAAGAAAGTTTAGAGGAAATTTTTTCCTTTGTTAATCTTATTAGAATGCTTTTTGAGGGTTATAAGGGATATCCAAATTCTTTTGTAAGTAGTTTGAAATATCCTATTTTATTATTGTCAAAAAAAAATTCAAGAGCTTCTATTGAAAATTTGAGAGACATTGTAGGATTTTTAGATGAGATTTTGAGAATAAATTCGTTTTTACATAAAAATAATGACATTAAGCATCTTGATGTTCATATTTTATCTGATTTATTGTTTTTAAGTCCAGAGCTAAAAAATTTGCTTAGTGAATTGAAAGAACATATAGATGTTGATGCTCTCGAATTGAAAAGTGGTGTTGTAAAAGAATATGATTCGATTGAATTTGAAATTAAAAATTTAAATAGACGAATTGAGAAGCAGATAAAAAAAATAATTAACTTAAACTTAGAATATTTGGCTTCCAATTTTGTTTATTATAAATCTAATAAATATACTCTTGCTCTTAAGTCCAATTTTAAAGGTAAAATTAAGGGTAATGTTATTTCTGTCTCCTCATCAGGTGAAACCTTTTATGTTGAACCAAATGATATTGTAAATGATAACAATAGATTGAATTATTTGGATTTAGAAAAAAAAAGAATAATTTTAAAAATTTTACAGAACCTTTCTAGTAAAGTGCATAGCAATATTGTTTTTTTAGATAAGCTTTATAATAATTTTTTATATTACGACTCTTTAAAGGCACGGGCTATTTATGGAATTAAAACCAAAGGGATATTTCCTGAGATTTCAAATGTATTAAATATCTTTGATGCGCATCATCCTTTAATAGAGGATTCTAAAGCAATAACCTTTACTCCTTCGGAGAATCGTGTTGTAATTATTACTGGTCCTAATGCTGGTGGTAAAACGGTAACTTTAAAAACAATTGGACTACTTAGTGCAATGTTTCAATTTGGGATTCCTGTTCTTGTTAGTGAGTCTAGCACTTTTAAAATTTTTGACAATATTTTTGTTGATATTGGCGATGAGCAGTCAATTACTAATTCTCTTTCAACTTTTTCAAGTCATATGAGCAATATTTCTTATATTTTAAAACATACCACAAAAGATAGTCTTTTAATATTTGATGAATTTTGTTCGGGAACAGACATTGATCAAGGGCAGGCGCTTGCTATTTCAATTCTTGAATATTTAATTAATATTAATTCTTATGTTTTAATATCAACCCATTATAATGCTCTTAAATATTTTGCATATACTCATGAAGGTGTTATTAATGCTTCTATGCGGATGAATTTAGAGACAATGCAACCCAATTATAATTTAATTTTTTCTATTCCCGGAGATAGTTATGCGTTTAATGTTGCTAGAAAAGTTTTGATTGACAGCAGTATAGTAATTCGTGCTAATGAAATTTATTCATCTCAAAAAACAGAAGTTAGTAAAATTTTAGAAAGATTAATAGAAAAAGAGAAAGATTTGCTTTTAATTAAAGAAAATATGAATAAAAAATTAATCCAAATAGAATTGCAAGAAAAAGAAGTAGAAAGTGTTTATCAAGATCTTTTATTAAAAGAAAAAAATATTGAAATAAAGCTTTTAAATGAGCAGAATGAATTTTTGAAAAATTCAAGAAAAGTTTTGGAAAATTTAGTTAGAGAAATAAAAGAGGGAAGCCTTGATACTGCAAAGAATAAAGCTTTTATATCAGATTTGGAGAAAAATATAGATTTCAAGTTAAATAAAGTAAATTCTCTTAACAATAAAAGAAATGTAACAACAGATTTTAAAATAGGAGACAGTGTTAGAATAGTTAATTCTAATGCAAAGGGAAAAATAGTTGGTATTTCTAAAAAGAAGATTACTGTAAATGTAGGTGCCTTTAATGTTAGCGTTTCCAGCTCAAATATATCTTTGGAAAACTTTACAGAGCAGAAAAGAGAAGGGGGTAAAAGTTTTAGCTTTTCGATTGATTACAGTAAAGAAGACCTGTTAAGTTTTACTTTTGACATTAGGGGTATGAGATCTGTTGATGCTCTAGACTTTTTGAATAAGAAAATAGATAATATTATATTAAATGGCATTAATAAATTTGAGATTATTCATGGAAAAGGAGAGGGTTATCTTATGAAAGAAGTTCATAGTTTATTAAAAGAGTTGAAGTTTGTTAAAAAATATTATTTTGCTCATCCTAGTGATGGAGGGGCTGGAAAAACTATAGTTGAGATTTAGTTTAAGTGAACATAACAAAATTTAATGAATTTGAAAATATATTATTTCATATTTGTTTGGATGTTGATTTTGTGCTTGAAAATGAATTTGGCAATTCCTATGATATTCATCCCAATAGACCTTTTAGGGGTAAGGCTGCCAATGGTTTATTGGATGGTCTTTTTAGCGTTACAACAACTTTTACATTAGGCTATGGATCTAAGTTTGGAAGGGGTTATTTGATTATTATTGAGATATTAACTTTAAATTTTGTTAATGCTGAATTTTGGGATAAGATAAATAAAAAGGGTATTGAAATCTTTAAAAAGGGGCTTAAAGATAAATTTCCAAGCAAAAATTTCGACATAGTGCTTGATGGCAATGTTTATAAAATTATTGGGCCATTTTTTAATGATTAGTTATATTATTTCTAGTAATTGAGAATGAATCTTGAGTTATTATTTTTATGTTGTATAATAAGGAGTTTTAATGCAATTTGAAGTAAAGGATCTGATAAATAAAATTAAAAAAGATGGGCTTGAGGAAGCCGAGAGAATATCTAATGGTATTATCTTGAAGGCTAAAAGAGAGGCAGAAGAAATAGTTGCTAAAGCTGAGGAAGCTGCCAGAGAATTAAAGGCAAAATCAGAAAAAGAAGTTGATGATTATAAATGCCATGCTCTTGAAGCTTCTCGTCAGGCAATCAGAGATTTGATTATTGGCGTTGAGAAGAATCTTAAATCTCTTTTTGAGAATGCTTTAAAAGAGAATGTGGCGGAAGTTTTTAGTGATAATAATTTCTTAGCAGAGCTTATAATTAAAATAACTGATTCTTGGGCTAAAGAAGAAAAATTAGTTATTCAATTAAATGAATCTGATTTTTTTAGCTTAGAACAGATATTAAAACTAAAACTTGGAAATAAGCTTAAGGAAGGGGTAGAGATTAAATCTTTCAGGGGTATAAACAAAGGTTTTAAGATTCAAAAAAAGAATGTTGGTTTGCATTATGATTTTTCAGTTGAAACTATTTCAGACATTCTTTTTGATTATCTTAATCCAAGATTTAAGGAAGTTATTAAAGCGGTCTAGGAGACTTTTGTGTTGGATTCATATTATTATGTTTTATCTTCTTTGCCTTATCTTGATTTAAGATCTTTAAAAAATTATAGTGTTTCAGATTTTTTGAATAATATCGAAATTTCTTTAAGCAAAAAGGACTTCAGCTTTTTAAAAGGGCTGCTAGAATCTAATGTAGATAAGGGTAAGTCAAGAGTTGTTGATCTTTTTCTTGATTTTGAAGATACAATAAGGTATACTCTTGCAGTTTTAAGGGCTGATAAATTAGGATTGACCAAAGATTTTTACTTGGAATCCGCTTATTTTTCGAACTATTATCTGAGTATTTTAAAAAATATTTGTTTGAAAGAAAATTCTTTTGAAATAGAATTGGGTTTTGATCTTCTTAAGTGGCAATTTTTGACTGATCTTGAGGTTGGGCATGAATTTGATTTTGAGAAGGTAATAATTTACTTTTTAAAGTTAAGGTTATTTTTAAGGCATAGCTTATTTAAAGAAAAATTGGGTATTCAAAATTTTGACAACATTTGCCAAAATTTAATTGATAAAACTAATGAAAAAGTTTAAGAGTTTAAAAAAGGAATTTTAATGAGGACAAAAGGAAAAGTCGTTGGGGTAAATGGTAACTTAGTTACTATTGAGGTGGAAGGTTCAGTTTCTATGAATGAAGTTTTATTTGTAAAGTCTGCTGGTAGAAATTTAAAAGCAGAAGTGATTCGTGTTAGAGGCTATGAGGTTGATGCACAAGTTTTTGAATTAACAAAAGGGATATCTGTTGGAGATATGGTTGAATTTACGGACAAGCTTTTAACGGTTGAATTAGGTCCAGGTCTTTTGACTCAAGTGTATGATGGACTTCAAAATCCTTTGCCTGAGCTGGCTATTCAATGTGGATTTTTTTTAGAAAGGGGAGTGTATTTAAGGCCTTTGAATAAAGATAAAAAATGGAATTTTAAAAAAACCTCCAAGGTTGGAGACAGTGTTATTGCGGGAGATTTTTTGGGTTTTGTAATTGAAGGAACTGTTCGCCATCAAATAATGATTCCATTTTATAAAAAAGATTCGTATAAAATTGTGGAGATTGTAAATGATGGTGACTATTCGATTGATGAGCAAATTGCTGTTATTGAGGATGATTCTGGTATGAGGCATAATATTACAATGTCTTTTCATTGGCCTGTTAAAATTCCTATTGTTAATTATAAAGAACGACTTATTCCTAGCGAACCTATGTTGACTCAGACTAGAATCATCGATACGTTTTTCCCAGTTGCCAAAGGAGGAACTTTTTGCATTCCGGGGCCTTTTGGAGCTGGAAAGACAGTTCTTCAGCAGGTTACAAGTCGAAATGCTGATGTTGATATAGTGATTATTGCAGCTTGTGGTGAACGAGCAGGAGAAGTGGTAGAAACTCTTAAGGAGTTTCCCGAGTTGATAGATCCAAAGACAGGTAAATCTTTAATGGATAGAACTTGTATTATTTGTAATACAAGTTCTATGCCAGTTGCAGCTAGAGAAGCCTCTGTTTACACCGCTATTACTATTGCTGAATATTATAGGCAGATGGGCCTTGATATTCTTCTTTTGGCAGATTCAACGTCAAGATGGGCGCAAGCTATGAGAGAAATGTCTGGACGTCTTGAGGAAATTCCTGGTGAGGAGGCTTTTCCAGCTTATCTTGAGTCTGTTATTGCTTCCTTTTATGAAAGGGCAGGTATTGTAGTTCTTAATAATGGTGATATTGGGTCTGTAACAGTTGGTGGATCTGTAAGTCCTGCTGGTGGTAATTTTGAAGAGCCAGTTACTCAGGCAACTTTAAAGGTTGTAGGAGCATTCCATGGACTTACAAGAGAAAGGTCTGATGCTAGGAAATTTCCAGCTATTAGTCCTCTTGAATCTTGGAGCAAATATAAAGGTGTTATTGATCTTAAAAAGACGGAATATGCAAGATCTTTTTTGGTAAAAGGTAATGAAATTAATCAAATGATGAAAGTTGTTGGAGAAGAAGGTATAAGTAATGAGGATTTTTTAATTTATTTAAAATCTGAACTTCTTGATTCATGTTATTTGCAACAAAATTCATTTGATTCTGTTGATGCTGCTGTTAATTCAGAGCGTCAAAATTATATGTTTGATATAATTTATAACATTCTTAAAACTAATTTTGAATTTTCTGATAAGCTTCAAGCAAGAGATTTTATAAATGAATTAAGGCAAAATCTTTTAGACATGAATCTTTCTTCTTTTAAAGATTATAAGTTTAATAAATTGGAGCGCACTTTGAGTGAATTAGTAAATTTAAAAAGTTAATTTAAGAGGTTTGGAGAATATATATATATGAAAAGAGTCTATAGTAAGATAGAAGCTATAGCAGGCAATGTAATAACTGTTACAGCTCAAGGTATTAAGTATGGTGAGCTTGCTATTGTAAAATCAAAAGATACAAGTTCTCTAGCTGAAGTAATTAAGCTTGATCGAGAAAGAGTTTCTCTTCAGGTTTATGGTGGCACAAGAGGTGTTTCTACGTCAGACGAGATAAAATTTTTAGGACATTCAATGCAAGTTTCATTTTCTGACAATTTATTGGGTCGAATTTTTGATGGTTCTGGAAATCCTAGAGATGGAGGCCCTTCTCTAGACGATAATTTGATTGAAATTGGAGGGCCTTCTGCAAATCCCGCAAAACGTATTGTTCCTAGAAATATGATAAGAACAGGACTTCCAATGATAGATGTTTTCAATACTCTTGTTGAATCTCAAAAATTACCAATCTTTTCTGTTTCTGGAGAGCCTTATAATGAGCTTCTTGTGAGAATTGCACTTCAAGCAGAAGTTGATTTAATAATTCTTGGGGGAATGGGGCTTAAGCATGATGATTATTTGAGCTTTAAAGATTCTTTAGAAAAAGGAGGTGCTTTAAGTAGGACAATTTTTTTTGTTCATACCGCAAATGATTCTGTTGTTGAATCTTTAACTGTTCCTGATATTTCGCTTTCTGTTGCTGAAAAGTTTGCTCTTAGGGGTAAAAAAGTTTTAGTGCTTCTTACAGATATGACAAATTTTGCTGATGCAATGAAAGAAATATCTATTACAATGGAACAAGTGCCTTCTAACAGAGGTTATCCTGGAGATTTATATTCGCAGCTTGCGTATCGTTATGAAAAAGCTATTGATTTTGAAGGTGCAGGATCGATTACAATACTTGCAGTTACAACTATGCCAGGTGACGATGTTACTCATCCTGTACCTGATAATACTGGGTATATTACAGAAGGTCAGTATTATTTAAAGGGTGGTAGAATAGAACCTTTTGGATCGCTTTCAAGACTTAAGCAAATGGTAAATAGTAAAACTAGAGACGACCACAGGACTATAATGGACTCAATGATTAAACTTTATGCGTCTTCAAAAGAGTCTGTAGAAAAGAAGGCTATGGGATTTAATATGACCAAGTGGGATGAAAAATTGCTCAAATATAGCAACATGTTTGAAAGCAAGATGATGGATTTATCTGTTAATATTCCCTTAGAAAAGGCTTTGGATTTGGGGTGGGACATTCTTGCTAGTTGCTTTAGTCCAAAGGAAACGGGAATAAAAACAGACCTTATTGAAAAATATTGGCCTAAGAAAGAGACTTATTGATTATGTCTAAAATTAAACTGACCAAAAATGATCTTAAAAAGCAAAAAGATGAGCTTAAAATGTATAAGAGATATTTGCCTACTTTGCAACTTAAGAAACAACAGCTTTATATGGAAATTGTTAGAATTGAAAATTCTTACAAAATTAAAAATCTTGAGCAACAAAAGCTTAAGGATAGTATTTCCAATTGGATTTCTCTTTTTAGCGAGAAATTTCCTTTTGAGAGTTGGATTCAAGTAAAAACAGTGGTTAAAAAGTCTTTAAATATTGCAGGTGTTGCAATTCCTATATTTGATTCTATTGAATATGAAGACATAAGGCACGACTTACTTTTTACTCCTTATTGGGTAGATAAAGGAATTGAAGTTCTTAAAATTGCGATTCAAATTGATGCAGAACTTAAAATTTTAAAAAAACAGATTGATTTGCTTTTAAAAGAGTTTCGAATAACATCCCAGAGAGTTAATTTGTTTGAGAAAGTTATGATACCAACAGCTAAGGCTAATATAAAAAAAATTAATATATATCTTGGAGATCAGCAAACTGCTTCTGTTGTGAGAGGTAAAATTGCTAAGTCTAATTTGATTGATAAAAAAAAATAGGAACAAGCTTATGATTGTAAAAATGAAAAAAGTTTTACTCTTAACTTTATCAAAATATAAAAAAGAATCATTAGAAATTTTAAGAGATTTTGGGGCAGTTCATATTAATTCTTGCAATAAAAATTCAGATTCTTTAAAAGAAAGCATTGATAATAGGCGAATTTTAGTGCAAGCTTTTTCTCTGCTTAGAGAAGATGGAGGTGTTAAGGCTTTGAAATCTTCTAATGGTAATTTTTTAGATATTGCAAAAAGCATAGTCAATTTGGGCAATGAGATTAAAGAATTTCAAGATATTAAACGGTCTTTATTGCATGAAAGGAATTTGATTTCCGTTTGGGGAAGCTTTTCCTTAGAACATATTGATCAATTGAAAGAATCTAACATTTATATTCAATTTTTTAAAATCCAAAAAAGTGAATATAAAAATTTATTAAAAGACCCCAATGTTAATGTGTTTTTGATTAAAAATGTTAAAAACATTTCTTATTTTGTGAGCGTTGGCGAGTTTGAGCAAAAAATTGAAGTTGCTGATGAGTTTAAGTTTAATTTTGATCTTGATTATATTAATAATAAATTAAAGGTTGTTAATGAGATTCTAGATCAAAAATTAACTCAAATTTCTCTTTTTAACAAATACATTGATATTTTAGGAGATGAGATAAAAAATTACGATCAAATCGTAGAGTTTGAACAAGTTTTAGCTGACATGCAAACTGATTTTGAGGATTTTTCATATGTTATAGGGTTTATTCCGGCTGAAAGTCAAGAGTCTCTTAAAAGCTCTGTGTTAAAAGCAGGTTTTGCAGTGCAGTTCGCAGATCCTGAGGAAAATGATGTTATTCCGACTTATATAAAGAGAAAAGGAATCGCCAATTTAGCTGCACCTATTTTTAATATTTTAGAGACAATTCCTGGGTATAAAGAAAGGGATATAAGCTTTATTTTTATGTTATTTTTCTTTGTGTTTTTTGGCATGATAGTAGGCGATGCGGCTTATGGGGTGATATTTTTTTTAATAGGAATTTTGCTTAGTTTGATTTTTATTCTTAAGGGAAAACCCTTAACATCGGTTCATGGTTTAATATTTTATCTTAGTATATCATCGATACTTTATGGTTCTATGACTGGGACTTGGTTTGGCAGTCCTTTAATTCTTGAAATGTTTCCTATTTTAAATTCATTTAAAGTTAGTTACTTGACAGAAAAAAATAGTATGCAAAATATTATTTTTATCTGCTTTTCAATAGGAGTTTTACAAATTTGCTTGGCTCACGTTTGGAATTTTTTCAGACAAATAAAAGAAAGGCCCCATATTCATTCAATTGCACAGATTGGTTGGCTTATAAGTATAGTTGGCCTTTATTATCTTGTTTTGAATTTAATACTCAGTCAATCTCGATTTCCTATGTATAATACTGTTTATAATATAATATATCTTGGTGTTGTGCTTGTGTTTGTTTTTGGCAAACAAGATGGTTCAAATTTTTTCAAGTGTATATTGAAAAGTTTTGGGGGCATTATAGAACAATTTTTAACCACTGTGTCAGGATTTGCGGATATAATATCTTATATTAGACTTTTTGCTGTTGGGCTTGCAGGACTTTCAATATCGGCGAGTTTTAATGCTATGTCGATGCCTTTGTTAAAATCCTCTAATATCGGGCTTATAGTAGCTGGGATTATTGTTATACTTTTTGGGCATATTCTAAATATAATGTTATCTTTACTTTCAGTAATTGTTCACGGGGTAAGGCTTAATATGCTTGAATTTTCAAACCATTTAGGGCAAGAATGGAGTGGATATGCGTATAAGCCTTTTAGAAAAATAAAAAATAAATAAAAAATAAATAAAAAATAAATAAAAAATAAATAAAAAATAAATAAAAAAAAGGAGTACTTATGGATATAGGTTTAATAGGAGTTAATTCAGCTTTGACAATCTCAGCAATAGGTTCTGCGTTAGGTATGGGAGCAGCGGGTAGTGCTGCTATTGGAGCCTGGAAGAGATGCTATATGCAAGGAAAGCCTGCGCCATTTCTATTGATTGTTTTTGTATCAGCACCATTAACCCAAATAATATATGGATATATTTTAATGAACACGTTATATGAGGTAATGATGCAGACAAATCCATGGCTGTTGCTTGGAGCTGGCTTTGGAGGTGGATTTGCGATTGCTGTTTCTGGATATGCTCAAGGTAAAGCAGCAGCAGGAGCTTGCGATGCTTTTTCTGAGACCGGAAAAGGATTTGCTACGTACCTATTAGTTTTAGGATTAATAGAATCTGTTGCTCTTTTTGTAATGGTATTTTTAATGATATTTAAGTTTGTTTAATTTTGATTTATTATTTCTTTTTAATATTAAATTTTATCGTAATTTATGGGTTAATTTAATATATTTATATTATGAGAAATTTGGTTGTATTTTTTCTTGCTCTACCTTTTTCTATTTCTTTGAATTCTTCAAGTAATAAAAATTTTCCGTATTGGATTTTGCTTGAAAAAGGTAGACAATTTCTTTATTCTAAATCTGAATTTAGTAAATCTAATCTTACACATGCTATTAATTATTTGCATGAAGCTTTGCTTAGGAAAGGTATTTATCCCGAGGCCAGCTATTATTTGTCGGTAGCTTACGGTATGTCTGGCAATACTGTTCTTGAGAAATTGAACCTTTACAAGTCTTTTGAAGACAAAGATTATTTATTAGATGAATCTTTTGAAAAAAAAATACTTTTTTCTTTAGCCAAAATGGCTGAACTTGAAAATAATTATGTTGATATGATTGATTATTTAAATGATATATTAAATAAGTTTTCAACCAAAAAAGATTATTATAGTTATCATGATTATTCTCAAAATTATTCTCAAGTCGAGAATAATGCGCCAAACGATAAATTTAATGTTTCATTTTATCTAACTTCTTATTTAAAACAAGTAAGAGGAGCTTTTGGTATTGATTTTACTTTTAAGCTTTACAGGTTTAAGAACTATAATGTTATTGATACTCACCAATTATTGTCAAAAGTTTATTTGCGCTCAAAGGCTTATGAACTATCAATTACTCATGGACTTATAGCCGCAGTAGGGATTTTAACGAGAATGTATGATTATGTTTGTTATTATGAACCTGTTTATCAGTTTAAGAATTTAAGGTCTTTTGTTCAAAAAATTAATGAGTATAAGGCAATAAAAAATGCTTTTGAATCTACAGATTTTTGGGAAATAGTTTATAATGTTGCTGTTGCTACTTATGCATATTCTAATGGTAGTTATGGATTTAGAGCAATAGATACTTGGAAATTGATAGTGGATCTTGCGCCAAGATTTTCTCCTTACATTGCCAAATCAAGAAGTCAAATTAAAAATTATGTATATAAGAAAAAGTAAATTTTAAATCTTGATTTTGTAGTTCAGGGGGAATGAATATTAGTAGCCATAAGAAAAATTTTTGCATTATTGCGCACATTGATCATGGTAAGTCGACATTAGCCGATCGATTTATTCAAAAGGCCAAAATAATATCTGATCGTGATTTTAAAAGTCAAATGCTTGACAGTATGGAGATTGAGCGAGAAAGAGGGATTACAATAAAAAGTCAAGCAGTAACAATCACTTACGAAAGTAATGCTGGGGATTTTTACGAATTAAATTTTGTAGATACCCCAGGTCATGTTGATTTTTCTTATGAAGTCTCAAGAGCAATTTCATCTTGTGAGGGCGCTCTTTTATTAATTGATGCAAGTCAGGGAATACAAGCCCAGACCGTTTCTAATTTTTATATGGCTTTTGAGCATGATTTAGAAATTATTCCTGTTATTAATAAAATAGATCTTCCGAATGCTAATATTGATTTTGTAAAAAAACAAATAAAAAATGATTTAGGATTAAATGAAGAAATTGCTATTTTGATTTCTGCTAAGAATGGAATAGGAATTGATGATTTGCTTGAAGCTATTTGTAAGTACGTGCCATCGCCTAGAGGAAGTATTAAGGCTCCATTAAAGGCATTAATCTTTGATTCACATTATGATTCTTATAGAGGAGTTATTGTTCACTTTAGGATTTTTGAAGGACAAATAAAAACAGGTGATAGGATTAGACTAATGCATACTGATAGTGAGTATTTAATTGAGGAAATTGGAGTTTTTAAAATATCACTTGAAAGAAAAGATAGGTTAGAAGCAGGAGATGTTGGATATTTTATTGCGGGAATAAAAAATATATCAGATGTAAAGATTGGAGATACAGTAACTCTTTGTGATTATCCCGCAGTAGCTCCCCTTGAGGGATTTAAGGAAATTAAGCCTGTAGTGTTTTCTTCAGTTTATCCTGTTGATGCCAATCAATACGATGATCTTTTAAAGGCAATGGATAGATTAAAGCTTAATGATGCGTCGTTAACATTTGAAAAAGATTCATCATCGGCTCTTGGACATGGTTTTAAGTGCGGATTTCTTGGTCTTTTGCATTTGGAGGTTATTCAAGAACGTATCGAGCGTGAATTTGATTTAAATGTGATATTGACTTCTCCTTCTGTTAGATACAAAATAATTTCTAAAAAGGGGGAATCTTATTTTATTGAAAGTCCTGAACAATTTCCTGGAAATGAAGCTATTGAAAGTATTCTTGAGCCTTATATTAGAGCTAATATAATTGTTCCTACAGAATTTTTAGGGAATATTATGAGTGTGTGTTTGTTAAAAAGAGGGATTCAGACAAACTTAATTTATCTTGATACCAAACGTGTTGAACTTATTTATAAAATGCCCCTTTCTGAAATCCTTTTTGATTTTTATGATAAGATTAAATCCGTGAGTCGTGGATATGCGTCTTTTGATTATGAACTTTTAGATTATGAATATACAGATTTAGTAAGGTTAGATATATTAGTTAATGGGGATAGAGTTGATGCACTTTCACAATTGGTTTTTAAAGATAGTGCAAGAACTAAGGCAACCGGGATTTGTAAGAAGTTAAAAAATGAAATAGCAAGACAGCAATTTAAAATAGCTATTCAAGGAGCTATTGGCTCTAACGTTATTGCTAGAGAGACAATCTCTCCTGTTAGAAAAGATGTTACTGCTAAGTGTTATGGCGGAGATATTACTCGTAAGCGAAAACTTTTAGAAAAGCAAAAAGAAGGTAAAAAGCGAATGAAAATGGTAGGAAATGTTGAGATTCCACAAAGCGTTTTTCTTGCAGTTCTTAAATCCAATGATAATTGAATATGTTTTTGATTTTTGAAGGTATGTGATTGTCAAAGCCCCTAGAAATGCGATAAAATATTTTTGTTATTGCTTATTTAAAATTAGTTGCATGTAGTTTAAATTTATATGGAGTAATTTTTATGCTTAAGTCTAATAAAGTCGTTCTTATTGGATCTGGTGGGGTAGGTTCAAGCTTTGCTTATGCTTTGACAATAGACAATTCTCTTGTACATGAACTTGTAATTGTTGATGTTAATGAAAATAAAGCAAAAGGTGAGGTCATGGACCTTAATCATGGTCAGATGTTTTTAAATAAGAATATTAATGTATTGTTTGGGACTTACAAAGATTGCGTTAATGCAGATATTGTTGTAATTACAGCAGGACTTAATCAAAAACCAGGTGAAACAAGACTTGATTTGGTTGATAAAAATTCTAAAATTTTTAAAGATATTGTAACCAATGTTGTATCTAGTGGATTTGATGGTATTTTTGTTGTTGCAACTAATCCTGTAGATATTATGACTTATGTTACAATGAAATATTCTAAATTTCCTGTTCATAAGGTTATTGGTACTGGTACTATTCTAGATACTTCAAGACTTAGATATTTTTTAAGTGATCGTTTTAATGTTAACACCCAAAATATACATTCATATATAATGGGGGAGCATGGTGATAGTTCTTTTGCTACTTGGGATGAAACAAAAATAGCAATGAAGCCTTTATCAGAATATCTTGCTGAAGGCAAAATAACTGAGCCAGAGCTTGATGAAATTCATAAAAAGGTTGTAAATGCTGCTTATGAGGTGATTAGGCTCAAAGGAGCAACTTATTATGCTATTGGACTTGGTATTAAGAATATTGTAAATGCAATAATTGGTGATCAGAATATTATTTTGCCAATATCTTCTTATATTAATGGTCAGTATGGGGGATTAGTTAAAGATATTTATATTGGAGCACCTGCCATGGTTTGTAAGGAAGGAGTCAAAGAAGTTTTAAACTTTAAGATAAGTCCTAAAGAACTTGAGAGATTTAATAGTTCAGCTAAACAGCTTAAAAGCTATATTGATAAAATAGAATTTTAGTTTTAAGAAATGTAATTTTAATTTTAAGATCCCAAATATTTGGGATCTTTATTTTTCAAGCATATTTTCTCCATTTTTTCTATGTTCAATTGCTTCAAGTAAAGCTTCTCTTGAAATATTTTCTTCTTCTTTTAAATCGGAGATTGTTCTTGCAATTTTTAGTATTGAATGTGTTGCTCTTGAGGATATATTGAGCTTGTTTAGAATGTAAATCAAATCATTTTTTAAAATTGCTTCTAATCCGCAAAATTTTTCAATGTGATCAGAATTAAGATCAGAATTTTTATTTATGTTTGTAAAATTTTCGTATCTTATATTTTGAATGTTTCTTGCTTTTATTATTCTTTGTTTTATTTCATTTGAACTTTCACTTGTTTCGTTGAGTAATTTTTCATTATTAATTGCTCTTGTTGGAACTCTAATATCAATTCTGTCAAGCATTGCGGCTCCAAGTTTTTTCCAATAATTTGAAATTTCTTGTTGTGAGCAAAAACAATCTGTATTTTTTTTGCCAAGATTTCCACAAGGGCAAAGATTCATTGCAAGCATTAATTGAAAATTGGCTGGATATCTGAATAATTTGGAACTTGCTCTTGAGATTGAAATTGATTTGTCTTCAACAGGTTCACGTAAAGATTGTAAGATAGATTTTTTAAATTCTAAAGCTTCATCTAGAAATAATATTCCATTGTGGGCAAGAGATACTTCTCCGGGTAAAGGATTAGACCCCCCCCCAATTATTCCTTCTTTACTAGCAGTATGGTGGGGATTTCTAAAAGGTCTTTGTTTTATTATTTTTTTGTCTATTAATTTCCCCGATATTGACCATATTCTATTTGTTTCTATCAATTCTTTGTTTGTAAGTGGAGGAAGAATAGATTGAGCACATTTAATACTAAGTGTTTTCCCACTTCCAGGTGGACCAAATAACATGATGTTGTGCCCACCTGCAATTGCTATTTCAATTGCTCTTTTTACTCTATGTTGTCCTTTTATATTTTTAAAGTCATAATCCAAGATACAATTTTGCTCAATTGTTGTTTTTGGCTTAATACTTGTTCTTGGGGGAAGTATATTATCGTTTAATTGTTCTACTATTTTTATAGTTTCTTTTAAATCTTTAGCACCCCAAATATGCAAGTCATCTATTAGTCGAGCTTCTTCTAAATTTTCAAGAGGAACTATTGCAAATTTTATTTTGTTTTCTTTGGCAAGTGCAATGGCTGGTAAAACTGCTTTTATTGATCTTATTTTGCCATCCAATTGCAATTCTCCTAATATTAAGATTTCTAAATTTTTATTATTTGTGTTTTCTTGGATTTTAATGATGCTAATAGCAATTGAAAGGTCAAGAGCTGTTCCAAGCTTTTTAATTCCAGCTGGTGCAAGATTTATTAATATTCTATCTTTAGGGAAATGAAAATTTGAATTCTTAATAGCTGATTTTACTCTTTCTCTTGATTCTTTAATTTCGCTTCCAGCAAGTCCTACGATATCAATTCCAGAAATTCCTTTTTTAATGTCTATTTCAATCTCAATTAGTTCTCCTTCATATCCTATTGATGAGTGTGAATAGATTTTCATCTAAGAGCTCTCCTTAAGGGCTTATAGTTTTCCAAGCTATCTTTCAATGATATGTATGGCAGTAAAAAACAGTCTTTTCTATTTGTATTTGTGAATATGTTAAAAATTTTTAAACTTGCGTCAATTTCTTCTAGGTTTACAAAATCACCGTTTATCACTTTTTGTGCCAAGTTTAGAATTTCTAGTTTTGGCTTGTTATTGCACAATTTGTTTAAAGCGTTGGCGCTTGCAAGTAAAATCATGCATCCGGATGCATGATGTTTTAAATTAAATTTTCCATTATTTTCTTCTTTTATTTGGAATAAAATTTGATCTCCACATTTAGATTGATGTTTAAAATTTTGGGTTGTTTTTACTTTATGTATTATGTACGTATTTATTTTACTAAGCCTTATTAAATTTTTTTTAGTTTTTTCAGTGAGCATAATTTAATTTTATTTTTTTTGATTTATTAAATCAATAATAAAAGATAATATGAAGTTTGTTTTCTAAATGTTTATGAAAGCTCTTTTATTACTTTTTTTAAACCCAATATGAAAATATCAATTTCTTCTTGTGTATTATAAAAATAAAAACTAATTCTTAGAAGGTGGTTTTTGTTTAGATTTTCTGGAAAAAATGCTACATAAGAACAAGTTTTTCCGGCTCTAGTTGCTATTCCCATTGTATCTAGATAGGTTTCAATATCGTGTGAGTGAATGTTTTTTACCGTAAATGATATTATTGAATTTCTTTTAAGATTTTTGTTTAGTAAAAATTCGACTTCATCAAGTTCTTGTAATTTTTTTACCCCATATTCTATTAATTGCTGGTCATGTTCTAAAATAAATTCCATAGAAATATTGTTGATATATTTTATTGCCTCTTCAAGTCCAATAATTCCTGCAATATTTGGGGTTCCCGGTTCAAATTTATTAGGAGCATCAAGTGATTTGAATTTAATTTTTTCATTTTCTATGAATATTTCTTCTACACTATTTCCTCCTAATTTTGAGCTATTGAGCTTTTCAGCCATATTATTTGAAATGTATAAAATTCCTATTCCTGTTGGAGCAAGCATTTTATGTCCAGAAAATACTAAAAAGTCACAGCCAATTTTTTTGACATCTATTTTTGTATGAGGTGCCATTTGCGCAGCGTCTACAAAAAGACTTATATTATATTTTTTTGCAATTTTTCCGATAGATTCTAAATCATTAATGGTCCCTAAGGTATTATTGATTCCCGAAATACTGATGAGCTTTGTTTTTTCCGTAATAAGCTTTTCAATTTCTTCAGGAGTAATAATTCCCATTTCATTGAATTTAGCAAACTTAATTGTTAGATTAGCTAATTTTGCAAGATTTGCCCATGGAAGCAAATTACTATTATGTTCAAGGGTTGTAAGAATAATTTCATCTTTTTTTTTAAAGTATTTTGAGTGAAAAAATGAGTTTGCAATAGTATTAATTCCATCTGTAGTTCCAGAATTAAATATTATATTTTTTACAGATTCTGCATTAATAAAATTTTTTACAAGTTCTCTTGTTTTTTCTATTTTTATGCTAGATTGAATTGCAAATTTATGTCCACTTCTGTGTACATTTGCGTTATAATTTTCGTAGTATTCAATGCTAGAATAAATTACTTTTTTGGGCTTTTGAGTTGTTGCCGCATTGTCAAAATAAATTATGTGCTTATTGTCAAACTGTTTATTTAAAATAGGGAAATCTTTTCTTAAAAATTTTACCTTTTCGGCATTGCTTTTTATTTGTTTGAAATCCATAATCCTTACAAGTTCCTTTGTTTCAATTTTTAGTTTTTAATTATTATAGCATTATTTTTTATTACACAAAAAAAATTTAAAATGATTATTAATTAATAATCATTTTAAATTTGAAATTTATTTTTTTGTATAAATTTTGTTTATTGGTTATGTTTTTTGATTATGATATACTCGTTTATATGAAAGAAGTGATTTATAGATTTGAAAAAGCTGAAGATTATAAATTGGTACCTGTTAATAATATTTATGGAAATGTGACTAATACAGGAGAGATTTTTTGTGATCTTGTTTTTGAGTCTACAGAGATTTCTGAGGAGATTGCTTATACAAAAACCAAAGAAGGTGTTTTGGAAGAGGCTTCAAAAGAATTAAAGCGTGGAGAAGAGGGAAAAATAGTATTAATCAACTCTTTTATAGGGATTTCTATTACAAAGACTACTGCTAGAAATATTGCTTATTGGCTTTTAAAAAAAGTCGATGAATTAGAAGATAATGAATAGTAAAACATCCGAAGATAGAATTAAGATTTATTTATCAAAACTTAGGAAGCATAAAAATAAAATTTTAAGCAAAAAAAGTATTAAAAATATTATTGAAATATCAGATATTTCTGATAATGATATTGAAAATATGGGATTTCATTTTAGAAGATCTTATACTAGAGTTAAAAGATTTGTAGATATGGGCAAGATAGATGTTGCTTTTAGAGAGCTTGAATCTATCTATTTTTATTCTCTTCACGATAAATCAATGTTTAGTTTATTTTTTTTTCTTTTTAAGGAGATTACTGATAAGGTAAATACTAAAGAATCTAAGAAAAAAATGATCCATGTAAATTTACAAGCAAAAGAATTTGGAATAAGAAATGATTTGGATTTAATCGACTATTATGAATCTAAGAAATCTAAGAGCAGAATTATAATATTAACTTTGAGTTCTATCTTGATATTTTTTATTTCTTTGATTACTTACAGATCTTTTCAGAGTTTCATTGGTTCAAATGAAGATGGTAAAATGCCTTTAAAAGAAAAATTTACTTCCTCTTTTACATCGCAAGGCCTTCCCCCTATTACTAGGGCTACTGATTTAGTAGTTGAATCTCTTAATCCTATTTTACATCCCAAGGATTTATATTATATAGAGATAGAGGATGCTAAAGTTTTAGTTTTTGAAGATGCTCATTTGTATCAGCTTAAAGCGGGGGTTGTTTCAACAACTCATCCTGTTAAAAAGATTTCCTACAGAGTTTCAGTTTATGATGATATTGGTAAATCTGTGTTTAATCGAGTTTTTGACAAAGAAAGTGATTTTTTTGCAAAATGGGGTAAAAATGTTTATATTCCAATTGATGTTATATCAAGTATACCAAGAGCTATTGATGTTAACCCTAAAAGGGTCGTGTTAGATATTATTGGGATTGATTTTTTTGAAAATGTTGATGACAAAATTGGTGTAAATCTCGACTCAGATTCTTTTATATTAAAATTTAAATATATTGGAAATTATTTTAAAAAGTCTTTTGGTATTTGTAAGGCTAATACTGTAATAGAGGTTTTCAATTCTTCAAAAGATGTTATTAAAAATTTGGAAATTGAAATTAGTTATATTGATAAGGATGGCAGAATTATTAGATCTTTAAGACGCAAATTAATCTCTTCTGCTAATTCTTTTTTAAAATCTAAATCTAAACAAAGTTTTACAATTAGTACGATTTTCCCAAATGAGATTTATCCCACAATTGAAAAGGATTTTTCATCTATTAAAATTTATAACGTGATAATTAAATAGAATCTCAAATTATCTTAAGATTTCTTTTTCTTTTAGATTTGAAATAATGTTAAGCGGAATTAGTGTAGTTAGAATGCTTATTAACATGTATAAGCCAAGAAGTGTTAGACTAAAGTTCAGGCTTAAATCTATTTGAAATTCAGATACATAATATTCTGAGTTTAATATTTCAGAGTATTCTTCTCCAAATATTGTTAAAAAAAAGTTTAAAACATTATCAACAAAGTTTATTAAATAAGATATTTTAAGCGTTAAATAATTTCCAATTATTATTCCAATTCCACAAAAGGCGGTACTTAATGTGAATGATATTAAAAGAAATATTATTTTTATGTTTAAATTATTCATACCAATTGATTTTAGAATTGCAATTTTCTTTTTATTTTCAAAAATAAGCATCGAAAGGGACGAAGATATATTGATGCTTGCAAATATTATAATCAAAGCCATAATGAATATTAAAAGTTTTTTACTTATGTCTAGATTATTGTATTTATTTAAGTAAAGTTCATAGAATGTTTGTATTTGGAATTCTTGAAATTCAGTTTCTAAATCCTTTTTTAAAATTTCATTGTTCTTCATGGAATTGGAATTTATTTTGAGTCCAATTATGCTTTTTGAAAAATTTTTTGACATTAAATTTTCATTTTCAAAAGAAATTAACACTAAATTATTATCAATATCTTTTAGTCCGGTTTCAATTATTCCTGAGATATTAAATTTTTTTATTCTAGGTATTATTTTATTGTTTTTTGTATTTGGAATCAAAATGTCAATTTTTTCATTGAGACTCAAATTAAGTTTGTTTTTTATTTGATTTGAAATGAGTATAGAATCTTTTTCCAGGTTTTTAGTACCTTTTATTAATTCTATTGATTTGTTTTTCAGTATGAATTCATTTTCTATCGCTCTTATTAATACACCTTGTTTTTTATTATTTCCAATAATTCCATAAGTTCTTTTCTCGAAAGAATAATTTAAATCTTTGTAATTATATTTTTTTTTAAATGAGCTTAATCTGTCTTTTAGGTAATGAGTTTTATTTGTGTCGTTGTATTCTATTTGTATGGAAAATCCTTCACTTTCAATGTATTTATTAATAGTAGAAGTCATAATATTGCTAGACATATAGTAGACAATGATTAATGGAATCATTACTAAACTTAACGATATTCCAGAACCTATTAAAGCTATTTTATTGGCTGAGTTTTTAAAAATTATATATGCAATTTTTGTAATTTCTGTTAGTTTTAAAAGCATCATATTTTTTTTAATGTTCCATCTCTAAATTCATATTTTGAATCTGCTTTGTTTGCAAATTGAGGGTTGTGACTAACTAGTATTAAGGTTTTTTTAAAATTTTTTGATGTATTGATAAGTAGATTTTCTACAGCTTTAGCTGTGCTTGAGTCCAAATTCCCCGTAGGTTCATCACATAAGATTATATTAGGTTCATTGATTAATGCTCTAGCAATGGCGACCCTTTGTGATTCTCCCCCTGAGAGTTCTGAAGGATAATGTTTTGCTCTGTTTTCTATTTTTAATATTTTCATTAGTTCCAGAGCTTTTTTATTTACTTTTGCTTTTGTTTCTTGGCCTGATATAATTTTGGGTAAAATTATATTTTCAATTACGTTTAATTCGTTTATTAAATTATAATTTTGAAATACTAAGCCTATTTGTCTGTTTTTATACAAACTTAATGTTTTTTCATTTGCATTTTTTAAAGATATTCCACACGATATTATCTCTCCAGAATCTATTTTATCAATTCCCGAAATCATATTAAAAAGAGTTGATTTTCCGCAACCACTTTTTCCTTGAATTGAAATAAATTCACCTTTTGTTACAATTAAGTTTAAATTTTCTATTACTTGAATTTTTGTTTTATTTTTTTTGTATGCTTTGCAGAGATTTTTTATAATTAATATATTTTCCATTTTATGATCCATTTATAGTCTCAATGTTTTTTTGACTTCCAATTTTTTTTGTTGCTTTCACGCTTGAATAAATCGTAGTAAAGCATGCAAAGCAGAAAGTGAATGCTAAATCGCTTAAAAATAATTTAGGAGTAATTGTACTTTTTACTATTTGTATTTTAATTTCTTCTATTTTCAAAAACAATATTTGATTTAATAAATTTATTAAAGTGTTTACCAGATTGTCAATTATTTTTAAAATTTCATTTATATTTAAGGAAATTGAAATTCCCAGTATCAAGCCAACAATTCCTCCTATAGTGCAGATTATTGTTGAGTGAATAATAAAAATTTGTCTTATTTTTTTTATTCTAAGTCCCATGGCTAATAGTATTAAAATAGCTTTGTTTTTGTTTATTATTATTCTTTTTTGTAGATAATATGCATTAACAGCAATAACAATAAAAATGCTTGTTAAAATGATTAGCATAGTATTTCGTTCTATTTTCAATGCTTTATAAAATTCTTTATTGTATTCATTCCAAGTTTTTACTGTAATTTTTGGATTAATAGCTTTAATATTTTCAATTAATTTGTTACTGGGATTTAAATTTTTTGTTTTTACTTGATAATTAATGTTAGAATTTTGTAAAATTTTGTTTTTAATGAAATAGTCGATATTCATAAAAATTAAAGTTTCGTTTGTTTTTGCATAATTACTTTTGAAAATTGATTTTATTTTAAATTTTTTTATATCATTTTCTAATGACATAAAGGTTTTTATTTCATCGGTGATTATTAATTCTAGTGTGTCATTTTCGAATAAGTTAAAATTGTGGGAGAGTATATTCCCGATAATGATTTCATTCTCTTTAAGATCTAGTTCAGCTTTTTCAAGCCCCGTGAATGAAATAAAATTTTGGTCTTTTCCAAGATCTTTAATATCAACCGCAATGATATTCAAAATAATTGGATAATAATAATTTTGAATACCAATGCCTTGTGTTTCGTACGTTTTGTTTATATATTTTATTCCCTCAATCTTTTTAATTTCTTCGATTTCTTCTTGAGTAAGTTCATTTTCTATTTTTAAATTTCCACTTTCTACATTTGTAATGCTAAGGAAAAAATCGTTTTGAAAACCATTCATGATTGATATTGTTAAAATAATTATTATTTCACCTAAGGCGATGCTTAATATTATTACAATTGTAAGGGCTAGGCTATTTTTTTCTTCTAGTATTAATTTTTTAAGCAAAAAATTTCTTATACCCATTTAATTCGTTTCCATTGGCTTCTCTTCCGTAACTTTTCCATTTTTGTGTTTTACTCTAAGAGTGGGTTTTTCATCGTAGTATATTTCTTCTTCATATTCATTATCATTGTGGTATTCGGTTTTTAGATAAAGTATATCGTTTTCATAGATTTTTTTATTCTTTAATTGATTGTCTTGGTTATATTCATATTCAATTTTAGTATCAGTATATTGGTCCTTATCCTTTTCTTTGGTGTTTTGAAGAATTATCATATCGGATGAGTTGTATTGAAAATTATTTATTTTTACAAGTTCATTATTTTTATATGTTTCTTCTTTGATTAAGTTGTTTCCTTGATAGGTAGATATAATTTTTGTATTGTCTTCTTCAAAGGTGCTAACTGTTTTTTGATCGTCTAGATATTGATTATTTTCTTTGGATTTTATTTTATTGTTGACTATTATTGTGTTGTTTAGATTTCGTTTTTTGTCATCGTATTTTATTACTTTTGTTGTTGATTTTTTGATGTCAAAATATGTAGATTTTATATCCCCATTAATTCCATAATTCCAAATTTGAAAATTTGATCCTGTTATTTTTTGCAATTTCCCGTTTTCGTCTTTAGAATAATATATTAATTTGGGTTTTTGGTTTATTGTTTCTAAATTTTTAGATATTAAGTTACCGTTTTCATAAAAGTAATTTGCTGTTTCAAGAATTTTTCCTTTGCTGTCATATTCAATTTCTTGTATTTTGTTATTTAAATTATCGTAAATTTCCTCTTTTCTTTTTGTATCTTTTGTATCATAATGAGTAATTTTTCTTGTGTTTTCTATGGTTTGAATTGTTTTATATTTTATTAAGTTGGTTTCTTTATATAAGTAAAGTTTTTCAATATCATCAATAAAATGATGTTCAATGTAAAACCCCGTTTTTGGTTTTTCGGTTAACTTTTGGTATTTGTTAAAAAATGCATCAGATGCAAAAAAACTTTGTGCATAAATAATTTGTGGTATAAATAGGAAAAGTATCAATTGTCTTTTTTTCATAGCAATTTATTAAGATATTCATTGATATCAAATTCTTTAATGTCTTCTAGTTTTTCTCCAAATGTAGCAAAGTATATAGGTTTTTCAAGAATTTTTGAAATGTTTATTATTGCACCTGCTCTGGAGGATGAATCAAGTTTTGTTATTATTATTCCATCTATTTCTATTGCTTTATTAAAAATTTTTGCTTGGCTATTTGTATTTTTTCCAATAGTAGAATCGATTACAAGTATTTTTTGATAATTAATGTTAGTGTTTTTTATTTGTTTTATAATTACATTGTTTATTTTTTGAAGCTCTTTTATTAGATTTTCTTTATTTTGCAATCTTCCGGCTGTGTCAATAATTAGTGCATCGTAATTTTTAAGCTTAGCGCTTGAGATGCTGTCGAATATTACAGCCGATGGATCGCTTCCTTGTTTTTGAGATATTATTTTGATTCCGATTTGTTCACCATAAATTTTCATTTGTTCAATTGCGGCTGCTCTGAATGTATCAGCAGCCGATATTAATATATTTTTGCCTTCATTTTTTAATTTATTTGCAAGCTTTGCTATGCTTGATGTTTTTCCAATTCCATTTATGCCAACTATTAACAAAATGTTTAATTTATTATTTTCTAGAGTAAATTTTTTCGTGTTAATATAATCACTTAGAAGTTCTTTTAGTCTTTCAATAATAGTTTTTTCGTTTTTATTTTTTTCTTTTGTTAATTTGTCTGTAATTTCTATTACGATTTCATTATTAATGTCTGATTCTAATAGAATGTCTTCTAAGCTTTCAATAACAGTTTCTTCTTGTTTATTTTTAAATAAATTTTTTATTTTTTCTAAAATTCCCAAAAGTTTGTTCTCCTGTTTTATTGCTAATTGTTAAATCTATTCTCCCAAATTTGCCTCTTTAATATATTCTACTAAATGAGTTATTACTGAAATAAAGCTGCCAATAGTTAAAGTAATGCCTGCTCCAAATAGAAATGTTGCAGTCATTTGTTCTGCCTTTGCCATATAAACATCTTCAGCTGTTAATCTTTTGTTGATAAAGTGATTGCCAGTTATTTTATAAAGTGTTTCTGCATTGTTAAGTAATGTTCCTGCAAAAATGGTTCCTATTGTACTTAATGTAAAAACAGCTAGATTAATATAAAATTTATCTCTTGCATTGCTAAGTCTATTTTTGTTAGTTTTTACCATTTCTATTTCTACTTGATCATCTTCTTTATTTATTAGCTTGAATTTATCTTTATATCCTTCAGATTTAAGTAAAATTATGTCTTGATTTTCTGGTTTTTCAATTTCAATTGGGGTTTCTCCCATAAATGTACCTTTTTTGAAAACGTTAGATTTTACATTGCTTGTAATCTCTACTTTTTTAGAGATTATTCTTTTTAAATCAATATTTAATATTATTGAATCTGCATTTTTTACTTTTCTTTTAGTAGAGTAGTTTTCGAAATTTGTACTTGTGATTTGTATTTCAATTTCTTTGTTTGGTATTTTGGAAATGTCAAAGATATTATCGTGATAAATTCCTTTTGAAACAAATTTTTCGTTTATATAGATTTTTGCATCTGGATTGTTTTTGACATTAATATTGATTTTTAAAAATTCTCTACCCAATATTTCTTTTAATCCGTGATTTGTTATTTTATCTGTTATTTCATTGATAGAAGATGATGTTTTAAATACCGCTTTTTCAGTCTCGATCTTCTCAGGAGTAACATTGCTAATTTCTAGTAAATAATAATTTTCTATTTTTTTAAGGTCAATATAGTTAATAAAAAATAATTCTTCTCTTATGAAAAATTCTTTATTTAAATTTGAGATGTTTGTTTGCTCATCGATTTTTTTATATTTTACTTTTAATTTTTTCAAATTGTTAAAATATTCTACAAATTTTTTTTTGTTGCTATTAATATCTTGAATATTTTTTTTAAGCTCATCGATTTTGGTTTTGGTATTATGCATTTCTTTTGTGGTGATTATGTTTTGAAGTTTTTTTTCGTCCATTTCTTTTTTTAATTTGCTAATTTCAAGCTCTGTTTTTATTATATCTTGATTAATATAAATATCTTCAATGATATTTTTGTCATCATTGTTTACGATATGTTCTGTTATTTTGTCGTAGATTTTGTCCAATTGTTTTTCAATTCCTTTTTTAAGGTCAATATTTTCAGTTTTTGTATTAATGATATAGGAAAAGTTGTATTCAATATTACTTTGAGAGTGTATTTTGTATATTGTTAATACTAGCAATAGTATTACTAGCTTTAGTTTAAGCTTTTCCATTTTAGATACTCTTCTATGAAATTGTCTATATTGCCATCCATAACCGAAGTGGTGTTTGAATTTTCAAATTTTGTTCTGTGATCTTTTACCAAATTGTAAGGTTGAAATACGTAAGATCTTATTTGATTGCCCCAAGAAATTTCTTTTTTTGTGTCTTGTTTAGATTTGTTTTTTTCATCTTCTTTATTCTTGTAGAACTCGTAAAGTCTTGATTTTAAAACTTTCATTGCCATGTCTTTGTTTTTATGCTGACTTCGGTCGCTTTGAGATTGAGTTACTATTCCTGTTTCAAGATGAGTTATTCTTACAGCAGAGGATGTTTTATTGACGTGTTGTCCTCCTGCTCCCGATGCCCTGTATGTATCAATTCTTATATCTTCCGGTTTGATTATTATTTCTATTTTTTCATCAATAACAGGATCAACAAATACTGATGCAAAAGAGGTATGCCTTTTTTTAGTAGCATCAAACGGAGAAATTCTTATAAGACGATGTATTCCGACTTCGCTTTTTAATAATCCATAAGCATACTCACCTTTGATTTCTATTGTAACAGATTTTATTCCACCTTCTGCTTCAAGCAAATCAATAAGTTCTGTTTTGTATTTTTTTCTCTCAGCATATCTTGAATACATTCTGTAAAGCATTGCAACCCAGTCACATGCTTCGGTGCCTCCAGCACCAGAATGAATAGTTAAAAAAGCCCCGTTTGCGTCAAGCTCTTCTTTAAAGTAAGAAATTGTGAGTAAATCTTTGTACTGTTTTTCAAGCACATTAAATTCAATTTTCAAGCTGTTGGTATCTTTATCATTTTCAATAATTTCATACAGTTCGCTTAATTCTTTGATTTTGTTGATTAAATCTTCCCAGGGATAAATTTTATTTTTTAAGATACTTTGAGCTTTAATAACTTCTTGCGCTCTTTTAGGATCATTCCAAAAATTTTTCTGGTTTATTTCTTTTTCATATTTTTCGATTTTAGCTTGAATTTCTTTTTTGTCAAAGCTTCCCCCAAATGTCTTCAACCTGTCGAAACAATGTATTTATTTTTTCTTTCATTTTTATTTCTCGCTATTATTGATTGTATATCAATATAATTATATTTGGAATTAAGGATAAAATAAACATTATGAAAAAATATATTGGTTCTGTTTCCAATATTTGGATTTTAGGGTTTTTATCAAAGTTTTTTTTTATTGATTTTATTGACATTAAAGCTATTAATATTCCAAGTGCAGACAGAATAAGTATTTCTAATCCTTCAAAAAATCCGTTGTTTTTATCAAGTGCAAAAAATGTTATTGCAATTAAGCTACTATTTGAAAGCATGAAATCGTTTGAATAATTTGATTTTTTATTATAAATAATCAATATATCATTTATAACTTTAAATAATAATATAAACGTATAAATTAAAATTACATAAAAAATTGGGATTAAGAATAATAAATTGTTCTTTTCAAGTAGTTTGTAAAAATAAAATGATATTGAATATATTAATAAAGAAGCAGCTATTATTATAACGTATTTTTTTATTAAAATTACATTATTTTTTATTTTTATGTCCTCAAATCCAACAAAGTGTATTAAAGTTAAGTTGTTGATAATCAAGTATGTAATTAAATTACCAGTCATAATTTTATTATATCCTTTTCATTTTCGAGATGGGTTTTTAGTGTGCTTTCTTTGTTTGTTTTCAAAAAATGCATTATTTTTTTTATTTTAAAAGTTAAACTATATTTTTTTATTAAGTTCGAGCTTACTTGTAAGATAAAAATGGCTATTATTGCTGATAAAGTTTCGAAAGGAATATATCCTAATGTTAAAAAATATATAAATGCTAATAGTGATCCGTATAGTATTTGCTCAAATTTAAAGTGAGGTGCTATTTGTATTTCTGTTGCTATTGTGAATATTAAGAGCATTGGTATTGGAGAAATAAGTAATGTCAACATATCTGAACTGATATGGCTTAGCATTCTCATATTATGTGCTATGTATGAGATTGTCATTAAGCTTATATAAAATGACAATGGTATTAATTTATTTATTATATATTTGCCGACTATTAATAGGAGCCCAAAATAAAGTAAAATTGGAGATATGTTTTTTTCATTATTAACGCCTAAAAGACTTTCAATATGGAATCTTGTGACAATTGAATTGAAAACGGAAAAAATTTTGTTATTTGCAAAGTTTTCAATAGCATCAATGTTTTTGCTTTCATTTCTTGTAAAAGTATTTAGACTTTTTAAATTTTTTATTTTTGGATTTGTATCAATTATTTCATTCCAAGTTGGAATTATTGATGTTGAGTTTTTAAGCTCTTCTTGATAGGTTTGCTTAAAACTTACTGGAAAATTTAGTGCAAAAAACATAAAAGAAATTAATATAGGATTTGCTAAAAATGCTGATAGTCTGGAAAAGTAAAAGAATACTAAAAAAGTAAATAACAAGGAGGTTATTTTTAGTGTAATCTCTAAATTTAAAGGCAATATAATGCTTATCATTAAGGCATTGTAAACGAAAAAAGATAAACATTTATAATTAATTTTTAGCATTATTGGTACATAGATTGCTACACTAATAAATATTAATAACAAAGTGTCTATCATGAATTTTGTGTTATTTAGGAAAGAAAATATTAGGCTAGGTAATAATGACAGTATGATAGTAAAGTATATATCTTTTAAATTATTCTCGGTGTATATTATCCCATTTGATAGATTTTCATTTAGAATTTTGCCTTTAATTTCTTTTTGAACTTTATTTATTTCTTCTTCGACTTCTTTGTCTGTATATTCAAATATTTTTAATTTACCTTTGTCATTTATTTTTTTATTCTTTAAGTGCGAGAAAATAATATTTTCTATTTGTAGTGGTGAAAAACTTGATATAAAAAATGTTCTAATTTTGTCATATATTGATTTTTTCTTTAATATGGTAAGGCTATAGATGTCTCTTGTTATAGGTATGTTTAATGTTGTAACCTTTATTTTGTTGGCTGGGTTGTTTAAAAAAATTTCATATTTTTTTGTATCAATCTTTTCATTTATTATTTGACTAAAAGAAGTTCCAATTTTTACTTTCAGTATTTTACTTTTTATTTTTTTATTTCCATTTATAGCTATAAATTTCTCTTTATAGGGATTGTTGCTTTTAATAACAAGATTTACATTGTAGAGATCTTCAATATTTGCTAATAAAATATTGTTGTGAGGGTTTATATCATTTTTTGTATTTTTGTTATTGTATAAAAAGTGCATTATCATTTCATGATTTGTATAAGGATATGCATTTTCTAAAGATTTAATTTTGATTTTTCTGTTTTTAAAAATATTCAATTTTTCTAATTCTTTTTTAAATTTGTCTTTATTTGATATTATTGTTATTTCTTTAAATTTAAATATATTATCGATTATTTGAAATCCTGAGAGAATCTCTTCTAATTTTTCTGCCATCAGTGCTTCTGAAATGTTTGTAAATTCATCTTTTCCGTTTGTTAATAAAATCATTTTGTCTATTTTTTTACATTTGTTTATGAATTGAAATAAAGAATTTTCGTTAAACCAAGGAATTCCTAGTTGAATTAATTTTGATAGAGTTTTTTCTCTAGAGATTTCATCTTCAGCAGTGCTTTTTTCGTTTTTTATTTTTCCTTGAAATTTGATTAAAGCTGATTTTAGATTTTTCCCATCTGGAAAGTTGGCTGTGTATATTTTTTCTACTATTCCAGATATTGGAGAGTATGTGTATAGTTCTATGTTTGAATTTTTCGATAAAATTTGATTTTCTTCTATTTTTTGTTTTTCAATTATGTATATTATAGATTTTGAATTTTCTGTTTCAAGAGGTATTAAGGCATACTCAGGTATTTGAATCTCTTTGATGTTTACCTCGTATTTATTGTATTTTTTAAAAATTGTTTTTACTTTTTCTAAGTCTAGCATTAGCTATTTATCCTCGAATATACTTTTTATAGGTTTTTTCATTTATATTTAAAAGAATTGTAAATCTTATTGCTTTAAATAGGAATAGTAATACAAAGAAAGGCAAAGAGAAAAAAAAGAGTATTTTGTAATTTTTTTTATCTATGCTAATGTTATTTTTGTTTTCTTTGTATATTAAGATTGGGTTTTTCTTTTTTAAAAATAGACCCGCAAGCTCTTTTTTAAGAGCTTCGTCAATAAATGATCTGTTTACTTCGTAAACAGTTTTAGGATTAATTTCTATTTTATCGTTTTTGATTTCAAAGTAGTTTTCTTTTATATTTTTAGGAATTTTTCCGTATTTAGCAGTAATATTATATTTCAGTTCGTTTTGATAAAGAATATGGGATAGGTATCCCGCAATGTTGGGTATGTCTTTGTTATACCCTAACATTATATAAATGTTGTCAGGATTTAAATAATCAAAATAATTTAATTTTTTACTGTAAAGGTAGTTAGTGTTTTTGTAAGAATTTAGCGTATAGCTTAAATAAGCAAATTGCATTAATGAGAGTGCGAATAGCATTAGATGTATTGTTATTTTTAGTTTTAAAGCTTTTTTCTCTTCTTTTTTTTTCTCTTTAATTTCGATTGGGAATAAGAATGTATCTTTAAAATTGCTTTCCGTTTTGATCCAGCTGAAAATTAAGAAAATGCAAAGGGTTGTTATTGCGACAAATGCAATAAAAGTGGGATCAATATTTGTAGTAAAAAAGATTATGATTGTAATGAAATATAGAGTTGTGAATATAAACAAAAATAATAAATGCTTTATTTTTGTTATTAGTGTTAAAAAATTTATTTCTTTTAAATATATTTTATTGTAATTTTTGTTAAAATTATTGACTATTGAAAATAACAAATAAGATAGAATTGTAAATGGATAAAAATACATTATTTCTTTACTTATTATAAAAGTAAGGGATGAAATTAACAAAAAAATTAAAGTGAATATAGAATTTGCTGGGTCTAAAAAAATTAATAAAATTATTGTGATTATAAATATTATGCCTGAGACAAAATTGATTTTTGTTTTGTAGTCAAGAGACTGCATGTCAACATTAATATTGAGTTCTTTTTTTAGGGTTTTAAAATTTTTGGCTTTAAATCTATTTTCAACATAAAGAAGTTTTTTCCCCTCTATATTGAAAAGATTGGGAAGTTTTTTTAAAAATATATTTTTCCTTAAGTCAAGATTGTTAAGGCTTTTTACTTCATTTATTGTGATTTTTTTATTTTCGGGAAAGTCTAAAATGTCAATTTTTGTTGTGTACTCTGAGATTGTTTTGTACCCCAATGAATTTATATATTCATTGGCTGTTTTTAGATCGGTTTCATTTGTAAAGTATAATGGTTTATAATCTCCAAATTGAGCTACATCGCAGGAATTGATAAGTGGCATTGTTGCAATTAAACATAAAAAACTTAAAAAACGTACCATTTGGTTTTTTCCTATGATGCTATAAACAACATACAATATATGCAGATATTATTCCTATAATTATTCCCGTTAGAACTTCTTTTTTTTTGTGCCCTTTGACCACTTTTATTTTTGTTGTGTCAATTTTTATTTCTTTTTTTAGTTTTTCTGATAATGCATTCAAATACTCTGCTTGAACCCCAGACATATATCTTACACCAAAAGAATCTCTTATTGTAATAAGAGCAAAGGCAAGTGCTATTATAAAATTTGTATCTATTCCTTCAGTTATTGCAATTGAGGTTGCAAGAGCAGTAACTGTTGATGAATGACTGCTCGGCATGCCCCCTGTTTCTAGGAAAATTTTTTTTAAAAGATGTGTTGGAGTTAGTTTTAACTTTCTTGTTTTTACAGTTTGAATGCCATATTTAATTACTTGAGCAGAAATTCCTGATAAAAGACAAGATAAAAAAAGATCGTTGGTAAGCAATGCTCTTATCATTATTAAACCCCCTTTTTTATATTGCGAATTTGCCAGCTTTTATTATTGTGTATTCTTTCCCATTTTTACTTACACCAATGACATTCAGATCGTCGCTTCCAATCATTAAATCTGTATGTATTAATGAAACGTTGCATCCGTAAGCTAGTTTATTGGTGTCAGTTTTTAAATCTTCTTCGTTGCTCAAGCAAGATGGATATGCAGCCCCCAGTGCTATGTGACAACTTGCATTCTCATCATACAGTGTGCTGTAAAAAATAAGATTGCTTTGATAAATAGGGGAGCTGCTATCAACTAGTGCTACTTCTCCTATATATTTTGCTTGAATGTCGGTTTCGATGTGTGATTTTAATATTTCTTTTTGTTTTTCATCATTACAGCCAAAATCAACAACTTTGCCATTTTCGAATTTTAACCATATTCCAGATATTAGTGTTCCAAGCACCATGACTGGGCGGGTGGCATATACAATTCCTTTTGTTTTTTTATAGTTTGGAGTTGTAAAAACTTCTTCTGTTGGCATATTGGCATTGAATTCTATTTCTGTTCCTTTGACTTTTTCACTTCCACCTGTCCATAGGGAAGTTTCGAGCAGATATACTTCTAAGTTTGTTTTTTCGCTTTTAAAAATTACCTTCTCCAGGTTAAGTTCATTTAGTATTTTGCATCTTTTGTGAAGTTTTTCTCCATGAGATTCCCATTTTTCTATGGGATTTTCTCTGTTAAGAAATAATATTTTCTTTTGTATCTTGAAAAATTCTTCCAAAGTTTCATTTCCTTCTTTTTTATTTAAAACTTTGGAAGCCCATTTTGGACCCGGCGAGCAAACAACGCACCAAGCTATTTCGTTGCTCATTATTGCTTGTGATAAGGATTTGCTTGCCAGATTTAAGGCTTTTTGATAAATTGACATTTTTTGAGCAATATCATCTTTTAAGTCTTCTAGGTCTTCAAAATTTTCTGTATCATCTACGTTTATTCTTGCCCATTTATCTTGAACCATTTCTTCTAAGAAGCTTTTTTCAGCACTTGGAATAAATTCTAAGCTTTTTTCTTGCGAGAATTTTAATCTTGATTTTAAAATATCAATATCTTTAATATTTAGCTTGACATACTTAGCTCCATGTTCATAAGCTTTTTTTGCCAATATTTTCAAAAAATTGTAATTTTCGATTGAACCTTGAATCAAAACACATTGATTTTTTTGTAAATTAATTCCTTTTAAAATTATAAGTTCTGCATATTTTATTAAATCTTTCTCCATTCATTCCTCCCGAATAGGTTCTTCTAAAACATTCTCATTAATGTAATTCGCAACGGCTTCTTCATCATTTGTTCCTATTACTTCTAAATAAGGCAGCATTGCTTTTAATCTATAATTTGCATTTCTCATTAGTAATCCCTTTTTTACATTTTCTAACATATCGGTGTCATTAAATCCATCGCCAAAGGCTATGGTTTCGCTTAAATCAATATTGATAGTTTGAAGAACCTCTTTTAGTGCATTTCCTTTTGAGACTTTATGATCTACAATTTCTAACGAATTTGGAGTAGAAAGGTATGCATTTATTTCACCTTTATATTTCTCTAAAATCATTGCTTCATATTCTATTAGGTTTTCTTCTCTTCCAGCTAATATTATTTTTGCAACATTCTCAAAATTTTTAAGCTCGCTAAAGTCTTTAATCTCTTGAATTTTATTGATTGGACTGACTATTTCATGCTTGAACATATGGGATTCTTTTTTAAATTTTTGAAATTGTTTATCAATTGCAATTTTAGTCTTGATATCAATATTTAATTGGTCGTCGTATTGATCTGCTTTATGTAAAAAATGAGGTATGTGACTAAACCTTTCGTTTCTTAAATTTAAAATCTTATTTACCACTTCAGGAGATAAATTATGACTTTTTATTAATTTCCACTCTTGATTGTAAACTTTTGCTCCGTTTAATGTAATAAAAAATGAAACTTGCAGTTGATCTAATTTTTTTGTAATTTGAGTGATTTCATTTTTACTTCTTCCTGTTGCTATTATGAATTTCTTTTTTTCTTTTGTTAATTTTTTAATTACAAGTTCTGTAAAGGCTCCAATATAGCTTTTAGACAGTAAGAGAGTGCCATCAAGATCAGAGGCAACCGCTTTGATATTTTTCATATTTTATCCTTTAGGAGTTAATTTTAAGCTAAATTATATCAAATTTTTTTTTTTTTTAAAATTGATAATCGTTTGGTATACTAGTATTAGCAGGCTTTTATAAAGGAGATTTTTTTGGATATTAATAAAAGATTAGCTTTACTTAGAGATCATATGAGAGAAAATGGAGTTGATGCCTATTTGGTATTAGGGTATGACCCTCATTTTAGTGAATATTCTCATGAAAGGTATAGTGTTCGCAAGTTTATTACGGGTTTTTCTGGTAGCTTCGGTACGGTAATTATAACATTATCCAAAGCTGTCCTTTTCACGGATGGTAGGTATTTTTTACAAGCCGATCAAGAACTTAAGGGGAGTGAAGTTACATTAATAAAGCTTGGAGTAAAAGGATCTCCTGATATTTTTACGTATATAAATTTAAATTTGCAAGGATTAAAGCTTGGAATTTATCCTGATGAAATTAGCATAAAGTTTTATAAAGAGTTATCTGAAAAATGCAAGAATACACATATTAAGGTTTTAAATCAAGATTTAATTGATTTAATTTGGAAATCTAGACCTCGGCTTGAGTTTGGCAATATAGTTGAATTGATTGACGCTGAAAAGAATAATAAACGAGTTGAAAAAATTAAATCTGTTTATTTAATTTTAGAAAAAAATTTGGCAGATTTTTATGTTATTACTGCTCTTGATGAGATTGCTTGGATATTGAATTTAAGAGGGGCAGATGTTAAAAAGTCTGCATTGTTTTATTCATTTCTTTTAATATCTAGAAATAAAGATCGAAAAAATGTTCTTTTTATTGATACAAAAAAACTAAATTCAAGTGTTAAAGAAGCGCTTGAAATGGAAAACTTTGAAATAGAGTCTTATAGTAATTTTTACTGCTTTCTGGATCGAATAAAGCATGAAGGTAAATTTTTTGTTTCATTTTATGCTAATGTTAGGATTTTAGAAGTTCTTGGTGAGACTAATATTATTTTTGGAGAGAGTATTATAGGCGATCTTAAAGCAATAAAAACCGATTATGAGCTTCTTAAGATTAAGGAAGCGCATGTTATTGATGCTATTGGATTGATTAAATTTTTACGTAAATTTAAAAGTTTGAGTAAGATTGAATTGGCTGAATTAGATGAAATAGACATAGCTGATATGCTTTTGTATTTTAGGAAATCGAATAAGAATTTTTTTAGCTCCAGTTTTGACTCAATAGTTGGTTTTAAAGAAAATGGGGCTCTTCCACATTATAAGCCTAAGAGGGGCAAAAAAATAGATACCAATGGTCTTCTTTTGATTGATTCTGGGGGTTCATATTTTGGACTTGGTACAACAGACGTTACAAGAGTTTTTCTAATAGGGGACGCTTCTAATGAAGAAAAGTGTGACTATACTTTAGTTCTTAAGGCTTTCATTAATCTTGCATCTTTAAAGTTTCCATATAGATCTTCTGGGGCTTTTCTTGATGGAATTTGCAGATTGCCGCTTTTAAAAAATGGGTTGAATTTTATTCATGGCACTGGGCATGGTGTGGGATTTTTTCTCAATGTTCATGAACTTCCAGTTTCGATTAGTCCCAATTCGAGTTACCTTTTTAAAGGATCTGAAGTGGTTTCAATTGAGCCCGGTCTTTATCGAACATTTAGTCATGGGATAAGGATTGAAAATTTAGTTTTTGTAAAGCAGTCTTTTACAAATGATTTTGGAGCTTTTTTGGAATTTGAGAATTTAACTCTTGTTCCCTTTGAAAAAGAATTGATAGTAAAAGAAATGCTCTCAGAAGATGAATTAAATTATGTCAATAATTATCATGAATTTATATTTTTAGCTTTAAAAAAGCATTTTGATAATGAAGAGGATTTAGAATTTTTAGAAAATCTGACAAGTAAAATATGAGATTTATAATTGCATTTTTAATGATTTTAAATCAAGGATTTTCAGACTTGTTTTCTTTATCAGAAGATATTGTCTTTGAGAGTTCTTATGAGATTGCAATTAAAAAAGCTCAAAAATTGAATAAAAATGTTTTAATTTTGGTTGGCAGAGATGTTAAAGAAAATTTAATAAAAGATTTTTTAAATTCTTTTAGAAATGATGAAATTATTCACACGGTAGCTAAAAAAAATGTTTTTTTAGTTATTGATAAAGATAATAAAATTTTTAATAAAATTAATCTACAAAAAAGTCCAACTATTTTTTTTGTTGATTCTAAGAATGAGCAAATAAAGGCGGCTTATGTGGGAACTATTTTAAATAGCATCCAATTTGATAAAGATTTTTTGAGCTATGTTATAGGGGCTATAAAATCAACAAGTGTTATAAAAAAGCAAAAAAATTATGAAATTAATACTATTGATGAGAAGATCTTTTTTTATAAAACATTAAAAGGTGATTGGCGATTAAAATTTAATGGTAAAGACAGAAAACTTGTTCTTTTTGATACGGATCTTAAAGAATTTTTAGTTTTTAAAGATATTGATGAAAACAAACTTTATGCTGTTCCTAAGTCCAGAATCGGTAATATTTATTTTTCATTATTAGGAAATGAGGAGTGGAAGCTTTTTGGAAAAATAAAGTAATTGTCTTTTTTGTTTAAAAGGGGGGAATGAGTTTTTATGGAAATGGTATTTTATCCTAATGATTTACTTCGTGTTAAGACAAAGCAAGTCAATAATATTGATAACAAGATTAGAGATTATGCAAAAAAAATGATAAAATTGATGGACATTAGCGGTGGAGTTGGACTTGCGGCCCCTCAGGTAGGCCTTGATTTGTCACTTTTTGTAGTTAGAGAGAATAAAATGGCAAGACCTTTGATTTTTATTAATCCTTTAATCACAGAGACTTCTTATGAGCTTAATTCTTATAAAGAAGGATGCTTAAGTATACCCGGAGTTTATTATGATTTAATGAGGCCTAAGTCTATTGTGGTAAGTTTTTATGACGAGAATGGAAAATCTTTTACTATAGAAAATTCTGATTTTTTGGCAAGAATTATTCAGCATGAAATGGACCATTTAAATGGAGTTCTTTTTATTGATTATTATGAGGAGAGGATAAAAAATAAATTGTTAAAGCCTTATATGAGGAAAAGGGGTCTTAAGATAAAATGAAAATATTTTTTGTAAGCTCTTCTTCTATTGCCTTAGAAGTTTTTAGTGAGATTGTAAGGCACTATGAAGTAGTAGGGATTTTGACTTTGCCCGACAAACCTAAAGGCAGAGGACAAAAGCTAAGTCAAAATGCAATAAAGTTGGAGGCTGTTGCCAAGGGTATTAAAGTTTTTGATCCTTTGACCCTTGATAATAATACATTAAATTTAATTAGAGATTTGAATTCAGATTTAATGTTGGTTTTTTCTTATGGAAAGATATTTAAAAAAGAATTTTTAGATATCTTTCCAAAAGGATGTATTAATGTTCACCCTTCGCTTTTGCCCAAATATAGGGGCGTTTCTCCGATTCAATCTGCAATTTTAAATGGGGATTGTATTAGTGGTATTACTGTTCAGAGTATGTCTTTAAAAATGGATAGTGGTAATATTTTAGTGCAAAAAAAATTTGAAATAAGGTCTTTTGATACAAGTTATGATATTTCAAAACTTGTATCAAGCCTTAGTCCAAGCCTTGTTTTAGAAGCTTTAGAAAAAATTAGTAAGGGTTTTGGGGGAATTCCCCAAGAATCGAGCGAAGCTACTTTTTGCTCTTTTTTAAAAAAAGAATTAGGATTTATAGATTTTAATTTAACTGCATTTGAGATTAAAAATATAATTAATGCATGCAATCCTTGGCCACTTGCAAGGGCCAGTATTAATCATGGCGAAATTATTTTTCATCGTGCTGATTTTTTAGAAGTAGATTTATATAAAGATAGAAAAGTGGGAGAAATTGTTGATTTTGATTCCGAGAAAGGATTATTTGTTAATACTGGGAAAGGAATTCTTTTGCTATTAGAAGTTCAAAGACCCGGAAGAAAAGTTTTAGATTTTAAGTCTTTTTATAATGGGAGTAGGCAGCTAATAGGACAAGTGTTTTCTTCAATAGGAGGGATATATTAGCTTCAATAATAATGACAATTTAGAAAATAAATTTTCTAATGAAAGTGATAAAAATTGTAATAATGAAATGTTAATTTTACCCAAAGCGACAATTAAGGCATTACTTCTAGTTATTTTTGGATCTTTAATTGTTTCTTTTGCAATTTTCTTTATGGTTTTAGAAAATAATGAGATTGTAGTTGTTCCGAATCTTTATTCTCTTACTATTGAAGATGCTATTATTGAATTGCAGAGAAAAGAGTTAATTCCTCACGTTGAATTTAAATTTTCTTCAAGTGCTCTTGATAAAGGAAAAGTAATAGAGCAAGGTCCAAAGCCAGGAACCGTTTTAAGGCATAACAATAAGGTTATTATTTTCATTAGCAAGGGAGCTATAATAAACAGAGTTGATAGCTTTATTGGTAGAAACATTGATGATGTTATTACTAATTTAAAGGCTAATTCTTTTGATAATTCCAAATTACTTTATCATATTGTTAAGCCTCTTGAGGTTGAGAGTGAATTGCCAAAGGGTATAATAATTCGTCAAAATCCAACACCGGGTAGTCAAATATCAAGTTTAACAGATCTCCAATTTTTGATTAGTAAGGGTAAAGATCATGTGGACAAGCATGTTAAAAATTATGTTGGAATTTATTATAAAGATGCGGTTGCTTCTCTTTTGAATGATAGCATTGGTTTTGACATTGATTTAGTGGATACGGGTGATTTTGGAAATATTGTTTTACAGTCTATTCCGCCTGGAACTAAAATAGGTGAATCAGATAAAATTTTAATTACTATTGCAAAGCCCAAGGTTGACAATAAAATTGTTTTTGGAATTTTGACTTATAAATTAAGGCAACATCCATCTTATGTTGATATATCTGTTAGGTTAAAAGGTTTGGATGGTGAAAATTCTTTGATTTATTCCTTTAAGTCAAAAGGGGGGTTGATTAAATTGCCCTATGAGGTTTACAAAGGCTCTATGATTGAACTTTATATTTACGATAAGCTTATCAATCAAACAGCTATAAATTGATTGCGTTTAAATGGATCAACTTAAAAATAATAAAAAAAATTAACATAATAACATAAAATTATGTATTAATTAGTTTTGATGCAGTAATAATAGATGCAGAAATTATGGCCGTTTCTGTTCTTAAGATGTTTGAAGATATATTGCAAGAGAAGAAATTATATTTACTTATTAATTGTTTTTCTTTTTCTGTAAATCCCCTCTCAGGGCCCACAATAATGGCTGCATTGCTTACTTGTTTTATATCAATTAAATTTTTTTTACTATTTTTTTCAAGCAATATTTTTATTTCAAAATTTTCCTGTTTAATATACTTAAGGCTGTCTTTCAAATTTTTCATAATTTTTATTTTTGGCAAGTACGTTATTCCCCCTTGCATTGCTCCGACTATTAAATGTTTTTCATAATCATTGTTTTTAAAGATTTTAGAATTTAAATATGATTTTTCAGTAAGTTCAGTGTTAAAAAAAATTATTTCACATATTCCAATACTAGCAAGTTCTTTTATGATTCTTCTAGCAACAATTGGTCTTATCATTCCAATGAGTACATTTAATTTTTTGAGTTTGTTAGATTCTCCTATTTTAAAAATTTTATTAAAAAATAGTTTTTTATCTTTTTTGTAAATGCAATGATAAATGTTTTTTTCTCCAAGAATACCAAATTTAAATTTATCGTTATCTTTTAATTTTAAGATTTTAACAAGATGTTCTGCTCTAGTGTCATTGAGTGAAATTCCTGTTTTAAATTCATTAAAAGTTATTAACATTAAATTCATTTCTTATAATTCCTTATTATTAATATTGTATTTGTGATATAATTTTAAGTCGATAGGGGGGCATGTAGAATATATGGTTATTTCTTTAACCAAAGAAGATTTTATTGCTAAAGTTTTTGATTATAAGAATAATAAAGAGTGGAGTTTTAGAGGCGAAAGGCCAGTAATAATTGATTTTTATGCTGATTGGTGTGGTCCTTGTAAAATGCTTTCTCCGATTTTTGAGAAACTTTCTAAAAAGTACGAGAATAGCATTGATTTTTACAAAATAGATACAGACAAAGAGCAAGATGTTTCTTCTGTTATTGGAGTGCAAAGTCTTCCAACCATTCTTTTTATTCCTATTAATGGCAAGCCAAAGATTTCTGTTGGTTTTTTGCAAGAAGATGCTTTTGAAAATATAATTAAGGATTTTTTTGGTTTTTAGGTTGCAAAATAATATAATTAATTGTTATAGCAATTAATTATATTTGTAAGCTATATGTAAATTATTCTAGGGTATAGTTAATTTGTCCAAATCTGATTTAAATTTATTAGTAGAGAATGTTAAATTTGAACATTCTAGTGGTTTTTATGATTTTATTTTATCTGTTTTAGATATTCTTTCTATTAGTGATTTTGAACTTTCAGTTATTCTTTGCGACAATGTTTATATACAAAAATTAAACAATAAGTTTAGAGACAAGAACGAGCCAACGGATGTTCTTTCTTTCAATTATAATGAACTTAACGAAAATTTGGTTGATGGTATAAGTTATAAAATACAAGGAGATCTTATAATATCTTTTGAATATTTAAAATTTAGTGCTCAAGAGTTTAATGTTGAAATTTATGAGGAGCTTCAACGTGTTACTATTCATGGAATTTTACATTTAATGGGATATAAACATGAAACTAATGATTTTAAAAAGGAAGGTATGTTGATTCTTCAAGAAGATATCTTAAGAAAGAATAAAAGGGTATTTTAGATGTTGGGATTTTTTAATTTTAAAAATAAGAAAAAAAGAAGCCCAAAAAATGACCTTGAAGATAAGTCGAATATTGAAACTTCTTTGGTACAAAATTTCAATGCTCTTAAGGAAACCATTGTAAAAGAGATTATGATTCCCAGAATAGGAGTTGTATTTGTTGACTATGCTAAGAGTAAGGATGAACTTTTAAAGGTTGTAACATCTAGTAGTCATTCAAGATTTCCTGTTTATCATGGTACTATTGACAATATTGTTGGAATAATTCATACAAGAGACATACTGTTGCATATGTGTAAAAAAGATTTCTACGAAATAGACTTAAAAGACATTATGCGAAAAGTTATGTTTGTTCCTGAGAGTAAAAAAACAGACTCTCTTTTAAAAGAATTTCAAGAAAATCATGTTCATATTGCAATTGTAGTCGATGAGTATGGTGGGGTTTCTGGACTTGTGACTCTTGAAGATATTCTTGAAGAGATAGTGGGTGATATTCAAGATGAATTTGACAATGAACTTGATGAAATAGTATGTCTTAATGATGGGTCTTATCTTTGTGATGCAAGAATTTTAATAGAGGATTTAAATGAGAAGCTTAATTTAAATTTGCCAAATGGAGACTTTGATACCCTTGGTGGTTTTGTTTATGATCTTTTTGGGAGGATTCCTTTGAAAAATGAAAAAGTAGAATTTGGCAATTTGGTTTTTTCGATTAAAAATATGCATCAAAGAAATATTAAGGTAATAAAGATTTCCGATAAGGAAGGTTTATGAATTTTAATAGATTTTTGATGTTATTCTTTTTTAGTTTTAGTGTTCTGTGGGGCAGTGATACTACAGCATTAGGGCATTATCAAAAAGCCCATGAGTATTATTTATCTAAAAGGTATTATGATGCTATTGATGAACTTGTTGAAGCCATAAAAATTAACCCCAATTATTATGAAGCTTATAAATTTATTGCATCAATTTATTATTCTCTTAAAATATATACTCAAGCACAATTTTTCATAGAAAAAGCTTATAAAATGTCTAATGAAGACATTGAGTATAAAATTCTTTATGCAAATATACTCTTAAAAAATAATAAAATTGATCAAGCAAAAAAAATTTATTCTGAGGTTTTGATTAAACAGAGGAATAATATTGATGCTTTGGTTGGACTTGCTTCAATTTTTGAAAAAAATGGATTATTCATAGCCGCTGCTAATTATTATTTATCCATTCTTGATTATAATCAAAACAATTATAGTGCTTTTGAACATCTTATCGATATTTATCAAAGACTGGGAATGCATGATAAGATTAGACATTTGATAAATAAGGTCAGGGTAAATTTTTTATCTTTTCCAGATTTTCATAAAAGAGTATCTGAATTTTATATTAGTATTAATAATTTAGGGCTTGCTGAAAAGTATGCTTTAAATTATTTAGCATTAATTGAGAGCTCTTACAAGGATTTTGGAGTTGTTGATGCATATCGGTTGCTTTCGCTTGTTTATTTGTACGAATTTAAATATGAGGATGCAATAAAATCATTAAAGAAAGCTATTTTGCTTAATAAAGATTCCGATGAGCTTTATTATTTATTGGGATATTCTTACTTAAAATTTGGGAATGTGGAAGAGGCCATTTTAAATTTGGAGCGAGCTAGAAATCTTAAAAAAGATTTAGAATTTTATAATATTGCTCTTGAGGAGAGTTTTTTTGTATCTAATTTTAGAAATTTTTTGAAAAATGATTCCAATTCTAAAATTTCTAAGCATTATGAAAATGAAGGGTTTAAAGCTTTTAAATCTTTAAATTTAAGTAAAGCATTGTTTAATGCAAAAAATGCTGTTGATATTTGGCCTGATAATGATAGCGCTAGGTTTTTGCTTTCAAAAATATACAAACTTATGAATTTAAATATTATGGCTTATGAGCAGCTTTTTTATTTGGTAAAACAGAGAAATTCTACTGATTCTAGAATTTTAGATTTTTATGATGTTGCCTCTTTTGATGTTAGAAAGTCTTTATTTTATAAATACGGATATAAAAATATTGTTGATTTTAATAAACTCTACGATGACAGAATGGTTTATAGAATGGCTATTTTTACTCAAAGTGAGAATAAACTTTTTGGGGCAAACGACTTAATATTAAGATTTGCCGAAAGGGTGCTTGAGCGTAATTTAAATATAGAAATAGTTAACTATAATTTTGATTATAACAAGAATAGAGACTATTTAATTAATAATTTTTCTGAAGGATTTTCTTATTCGAGGAATAATAATTTGGATTTATTTTTAATTTTTGATTTAAAGACAGATATTTTGAAAAATACAGCTTATTTAGTGGTCGATATTTTTTCAGGGAAAACAGGGATTAAAGTTAGTTCTTTTTCTTATAATGTGGGAGGTATTAATTATTTAAGCAATGCTTTAAATTCCTTTTCCAAAGATTTTCATGATTATTTGCCCAAAAAAGGAAAGATTCTTCAAATTAAAAATGATGATGCCCTTATTAATCTTGGTCAAGTAAACGATGTTGTAAAGGGAGATGTTTTTTTAATTCTTAAAGAAGGTGCTTTAAATAGCGATACTAGAGATTCTAGTTTTATTGTTTATAAAAAGTCTGATATTTTGGGGGAGATTTTAATTGAAGATACAAGCGATTATATTTCTAGAGGTACTATAAAATCTTCTACGTTTTTAAAGGATTATATTCAAGAAGGAGCCACTGTGCTTGTAAAAAGATAGTTTGACACTTGTTATTAATTTATGATTTAATAATTCTAGTAAGAATAAAATCAAAAAAATCGGAGGATTTTGTATGAAATTGGCTATTAATGGCTTTGGTCGTATTGGTAGAAATGTTTTTAAGATTGCTTTTGAAAGAGGAATTGATGTTGTTGCAATAAATGATTTAACAGATCCCAAAACCCTTGCACATCTTTTAAAGTATGATTCGACCTTTGGAGTATATAATAAAAAAGTTGAGTCAAGAGATGGTGCTATTGTTGTGGATGGAAGAGAAATAAAAATTATTGCTGAGAGAGACCCAAAAAATCTTCCTTGGGGGAAGCTTGGAGTTGATGTTGTAATTGAATCAACAGGTGTTTTTTCATCAGCAACTAGTGATAAGGGAGGGTATCTTGATCATGTAAGTCATGCTGGGGCTAAAAAAGTTATTTTAACAGTTCCCGCTAAAGACGAGATTAAAACAATAGTTCTTGGTGTAAATGATCACGATATTAATTCTGATTTAAAGGCTGTGTCAAATGCTTCATGCACAACTAATTGCTTGGCCCCTCTTGCAAAAGTACTTCATGAATCATTTGGAATTGAACGAGGACTTATGACAACTGTTCATGCTTACACTAATGATCAAAGAATTTTAGATCTTCCTCATTCTGATCTTAGACGGGCAAGGGCTGCTGCACTTTCTATTATTCCAACTTCAACTGGTGCTGCAAAGGCAGTTGGTCTTGTTTTGCCTGAACTTAAAGGAAAGTTAAATGGGACTTCAATGAGGGTGCCTGTGCCAACAGGTTCAATTGTTGATCTTACAGTTCAACTCAAGAAAAAAGATGTTACAAAAGAAGAGATTAATTCTGCCCTCAAGAAAGCATCAGAAACACCTGAGTTTAAAGGTATTTTGGGGTATACGGAAGATCCAATTGTATCTTCAGATATAAAAGGGAATTCCCATTCGTCTATTGTTGATGGTCTTGAAACAATGGTTCTTGAAAATGGATTTGCAAAGGTGCTATCATGGTATGACAATGAGTTTGGATATTCTACAAGAGTAGTTGATCTTGCTCAAAAATTGGTAAAATAACTAGAAATGCTTGTAAGGTAATAAAATGTCAATAAGAACAGTAAAAGATTTTGATAGTTTTGCAGGCAAGCGAGCTTTAGTAAGATGTGATTTTAATGTTCCCCTAAAAGAGGGGAACATTAGTGATGATACTAGAATTAGGGCCGCATTGCCTACAATAGAGTATCTAAAAGAAAGAGGGGCTAAGATTGTGCTTGTAAGTCATTTAGGTAGACCAGAAGGCAAAAAAAATCTTAAATACTCCCTTAAACCCGTTGCTAATAGATTGGCAGAGCTTTTAAATCAGGATGTTAAGATGTTTTCTGATTGCATTGGAAGCGAAATTGTAAATAATACTTTGCAAATGAAGGATGGAGCTGTTGCACTGCTTGAAAATGTAAGGTTTTATGCAGAAGAAGAGAAGAATGACAAAAATTTTGCAAAAAAACTTTCTGAGAATGGAGATGTTTTTGTAAGCGATGCTTTTGGTGCAGCACATAGGGCGCATGCTTCAACGGTAGGGGTTTCTGAATATTTGCCATCTGTTGGTGGATTTTTAATGGAAAAAGAAGATAAATTTCTTGGAGAAGTATTAAAAAATCCTGAAAGGCCATTTGTTTCGATTATTGGTGGTTCTAAGGTTTCTTCAAAGATTGCAGTTCTGGAATCACTTTTATCAAAGTCGAATGTGGTTGTGATTGGTGGTGGAATGGCCTATACTTTTTTATATTCCAAGGGATATTCTATAGGTAAATCTCTTTTAGAGATCGAATATCTTGATACAGCGGCTTCTTTTTTGAAGAAAGCAAGAGAGTTGGATGTTGAAATAATTTTACCACTTGATCACATTGTAGCTAGCGATTTTGATAAAAATTCTACTTCTGAGTATATTGATTCATCTAATATACCTGAAAACAAGATTGGCATGGATGTTGGAGTTAATACTTTAAAGGAAATTGAAAAGGTTGTAAAAACCGCTAAGACCGTAATTTGGAATGGTCCTCTTGGTGTATTTGAATTTGATGCATTTTCAAAAGGTACTGCCAGGGTTGCCGAAATGGTAGCATCTTGTACAGGCTTAACTATTGTTGGTGGTGGAGATTCTGTTGCAGCTGTTAATAAATTTAATTTATCTGATAAGATCACTCATGTTTCAACAGGTGGTGGTGCGTCGCTTGAATATCTTGAAGGAAAGATTTTGCCAGGCATTAAGGTTTTGGAGAAGTAAAGTGAGGAAAACGTTTTTAGCAGGAAATTGGAAAATGCATTATACAAGTGCAGAAGCTTCTGTTGTTGCAAAAAAAATTGCAACTGGAGTTAAATCTTTAAAAGATGATTTTGTAATAATGATAACTCCCCCATTTACAGCTTTGTCTAGAGTTGCAGAATGTATTAAAGATAGTAATATTCTTCTTGGTGCTCAAAATATGTCTTATATGGAAAGTGGAGCAAGAACGAGTGAAATTTCACCCTCAATGCTTTTAGAATTTGGAGTAGAATATGTTATACTTGGTCATTCTGAATGTAGATTGTATTTGGCAGAAACCGATGAAATAATAAATAAAAAGATTCTTGCAGGACTTAAACATCCTTTTAAGTACTTGATTCTTTGCGTTGGAGAAACTCTTGATGAAAGAGATTCTGGAAAAACTTTAGACGTTGTTTTGAATCAGATTAAAAAGGGATTAAATTGTGTTTCTGAATCAGATCTTAAAAGAATAATTTTAGCTTATGAGCCTGTTTGGGCAATTGGAACAGGTAAAACTGCAACTAAAGAGGAAGCTGAAGAAGTTCATAAGGCGATTAGGCTTGAGATTGCTAAGCTTTATTCGAAGTCAGCTTCAGATAATATTATAATTCAGTATGGAGGTTCTGTTAATTCGGACAATGTAAAAGAGCTTATGAATGAACCCAATATTGATGGTGCATTAATAGGTGGGGCATCTTTAAAGGCTGAATCTTTTTTATCTATAATTAATAACGTTCTTTAATTAAAGAGGTTTGTTTTGGATTTAGTTAGATTTTGTATTTTTATAATTTTTGTGATTGTTTCAATTTTTATTATCCTTTTAATTTTAATTCAGGATGAGCAAGGTGATGGAATAGGCGGTGTTTTTGGGGGTGGTAGTTCTTCTATTTTTGGGGCAAAGTCTTCAAGTGTTGCTGTAAAAATTACCGGATTTTTTATAGCATGTTTTTTTATCTTTGTAGTTTTGTTATCTTTTATGAACACTAGAAGAGCAGATAATAGCCTTCTGGATAATATAAAGAAGGAAAATGAGAATAATTCAACTTTCTGGGATAATGAAAATAATGAATCAGATGCTAATATTAATAAAATTGAAGAAAAAGATTCAAAAGAAAAATAATCTAAATTGATTATTATTGTAGCCGTGCCATGATCAATCTTTAGATAACTATTAGTCATGGCTTTTATTTAATTTAAATTTTTTAATTTTATTGAAAGTTTATTTTATCTTTGTTGTGTTTTTTTAAATAATCTAAAGCATTGCTAAAGTGATTTGATCCCAAAAATCCATTATTTGCTGAATATGGAGATGGATGGCTTGTTTCAAGAATTAAGTGTTTTGATGGGTCAATCAGATTTTTTTTACTTCTTGCTAAAGAACCCCATAGCATAAATACAATATTTTCCAAATTTTTAGAAATTATTTTTATCACTTCATCTGTAAAAATTTCCCATCCAATAGCTTTGTGAGAAGAAGGTTTTCCCTCTTCAACCGTTAAGATCGTATTTATTAAAAATACACCTTGAATTGCCCATCTTTTTAAATCTCCGTTTGGAATTGTTTTTATTTTTAAACTTTTTTCTATTTCTTTAAATATGTTTTGCAAAGACGGTGGAATTTTGATTTCTGAATCTACAGAAAAAGCAAGTCCATTTGCTTGGTTTTTTCCATGATATGGATCTTGTCCAATTATTACCACTTTTATGTCTCTAAATGGTAAAGAATTAAAAGCATTAAATATAAGCCTTGGGGGAGGAAATATTTTACCCTTTTTTGTTTTATATTCATGTTTGATAAACCTTACAAGTTTTTTAAAGTATTCTTTGTTAAATTCATTGTTTAAAACTTCTTTCCAAGATTTTTCAATTTTTACTTCCATTTTTGTATTATATAAAAAATAGTTTGAAATTTGAAATATATTAAAAGATGGGCTTTACTATTTTTGAAATTTGATTTTCATTTTGAATGATGTTGTATTAAAATTATTTGTTAGATTAAGTTGAGAAATCAAATTTGATTTTGAAACATATAAACAAGTGGTTAAAAATCATTAATTTATTGAAAATTTTATTAATTCTTAAACCTCTTTTATTTTTTTCCAGGAATTTAAAAATAGATAAAAAATTGTATCAATTGTAATTATTGCTAATGTAATCATTAAGGATCCCCTTGTAAGTTCTATATTTTTTGTTTCGGGGTAGTATTTAAATATTGTATTTATAGATATTGAAACCAGTAAATTAGCCAGATATCCAGAAATTAATCGTGATGCAGGGTGAATGATCCATAAAGATTTTATTTTTATTTTTTTAAAAAAATTATATAGCAAAATGTTTATGTATTGGGATAAAAAAAGCACATACGTTCCAATCAATATTGTTAAAATGTATGTAAAGTTATTGAACAATATTTTAAAATGAATGTCCGATGTATCTAATTCATTGTGATTGAATGCATTCATGAAATTAATCATAATTGTGAAAGTTATGTTTAACAAAAGACTCAATATTACAGAATTTATCGCTTCTTTTTTGTTGTATTTTTCTATCATTAAGTTTAAAGAGAATAATGCCGATAAAAAAGTAATACCCGATAAATTTAAAGACATTCCAAATGTTTTTAAATTTCTTAGTATTATAATGTTTGATATTGTTGAAGCAATTGCATTAAAACAAAAAAGTCCAGATTTTCCGAAAAATCGGTAAAGAATTCCCAATGTTGTATATGTAAAAAGAAACACTCCTGCCCACAAGCTTAAATCAAATATATCTTTATTCATGAAATTTAATTATACTCGATTAATTATTTTAGATAAAGTTGGATAAGGTTTTTATTTATGTAAATAAACTTTTTTATTTTTGAAGTTTTATATATTTTGCAAAATATATAAAAGGTGTTCCTAGAATTCCTGCTAAGCCTTTAATTAGGTATGTAGAAATTACTATATCTAGGAAAGCTTGCCTTGGAAATACTTTAAAATAGATTGCTATGCTTACAAAAATTATTGTATCTATTAAGCCGCTTATCAATGTGGATCCATTGGTTCTAAAGAATAAAAACCTAGGAAATTTTTTTTTAATAAACTGATATAGATATACATCGTTTAATTGAGATACTAAGTACGCAACAAGAGAAGCCAATAGTAAAGCTGGTATTGAAGAGAAGATGTTTTCTAAACTTTTGAAATTTTCTTGAGTTCTATTTGACATAAAGTGAATTTGAGCATTTGTCAATACTGCAAAGACAATGAAGCTGATAAATCCGATATAAACAGCTTTTCTTGAAGTTTTTTTTCCATAAAATTCTGAGAGAATATCTGTTGCAATGTATGACGATGCATAAATAATGTTACCCAATGTAGCATTGATTCCAAATATTGTAATTTGTTTTAGAACTTGAATGTTTGCTATAATAATTGCAACTGCCACCCACGCAAATAATCCGTTTTTTTTAAAAAAAAGGAATATGATAATCAAAAACGAATAAGCAGTAATTAGCATGGTGAACCATAAAATTTCATTAAACATAAAATTCTCTTTTAGTAATATTGAACTTACTATTATAAAATTTTAGCTTAGTTTTTGCAAATAAGACAGTATTGTTGTTTTTTTAAAACTATGATAAAGTAACGTTACATGAGGGGATGTTTTGGATTTGACTAAAAATGCTAATGTTATAAGTTGCAGGCAGAGGGAATCTCTTAAAACTTCTAAAATAAATGCAAAAAATAATAACTTTACAAGTTCAAACCTTGTAATGGCTGCTTAAGTTAGCAGGGAGTTTTGTTGGATTTGGCTTTGAGGTTCACTTATACTCTTTTAGACATCGAAGCTTGCTTAGAAATGTTTTCAAGTTGATTTTTAAGGACTTTTATACTTGAGAGCAATTTGGTGGTTTGCTAGTATTTCCAAACCATATTGCTTAATAAAATACTAGATAAGCTTGTAGAAGCTTATGGTATTGTTTTTAGGACGCGGGTTCAATTCCCGCCATCTCCATTATTTCATTTTTTACCTATTCTTTAAATATAATTTTTAAAAAGTATTACTAAATTTGTAGAATTATAGAACGTGTAATTATTATTTAAAGCGTCCTATCGGAATCGAACCGACATCATTAGCTTGGAAGGCTAAGGTAATAACCATTATACGAAGGACGCAAGACAGTACTTTACTTATATAAAAAAAATCAATTTATGTCAACAATATTTATTGTAATGTTATTTTTGGCTAGCAATTTTTTTTTTAAATAAGTACAATTAATTTAACTTAAATGTAGTCAAGTGCGTAAACTTGTGTGGAGGAAATTGATGGGAGAGAGAGGGGAAGTATACTCTGAGAAACTATTTACAGAATCTGAGAGAACTTATTTTTTTAATGTCAAGGAAAATAGAAAAGGGGATTATTTTTTAAATATTGTAGAGAGCAAAAGAAGTCCAAGTGGAGATTTTGAAAGACATTCTATTTTTGTATATGAAGAGAATATAAGTGAGTTTGAATCTAATTTGCTTAAGGCAATAGCTGTTATTAAGCAGAAAGTGTCTACGGGAGCTAGTAGTTCTTCTGTTAGGCATAATAAAGAAGGGTATGGAGAATATGGAGAGAGATCTAAATTAGATGATTCTAGATTTCACAAGAAATCTCATTTATCAGGTGGACGGTTTAAAAAGAAGGATTATTGATTTTTATTATGTTTATGTTTTAAATTAGTTTAAAACTTTTTCTGTGAAGGTTTAAAACCCCATATTTCTTTATTGCATTTTTATGTTCTTTTGTGGGGTATCCTTTATTTTTTTTGAGCAAATATAATGGATAAATTTTATCATATTCATCCATCAGTTTGTCTCTTTTAACTTTAGCAATAATTGAAGCTGCTTTTATTTCATCTATTATTGAATCCCCTTTAATTATTGCTTTAACAGTTTTTGCTGTTATTTTTGGAACAAATTTGCCATCTACATAAACCAAACTGCAATTTAATTTTAAATTTTCGTATGCAGTTTGCATTGCAAGAAGAGATGCATTGTGAATATTTATTTTTTCTATTGTTATATTTGAAATCTCAGCAAATGCATAATATGAATTTGCAAGTATTAATGAAGATAAATACTCCCGTTTTTCTTTTTTTAATTTTTTAGAATCATCTAGTTCTTTTATAAAGTTAGGTTTTTTTTTGAAAACTACAGCAGCACTTAAAATAGGCCCAAAAATACATCCTCTTCCAACCTCATCTATTCCACAAATCATAATTGACCTTTTTATAAAAATATTTTTATTTATTATAATATGAAATTGTAGATTTATCAGTAATTGGTTTTTAATTTTAATTGGGAGTTATTTTGCTTTTAAAAAAAATAGTACTTTTGGGGTTTAAATCTTTTTTAAATAAACAAGAGTTTGAAATAAGTGAAAATTTAAGTTTTATTGTAGGGCCTAATGGATGCGGGAAGAGTAATCTTATTGATGCTGTACGTTTTTGCATGGGAGAAGATAATGTAAAGTTCTTAAGAGTTGAAGATATTTCTGATTTAATTTCTGTTTCAAAATTAGGAAAATCAAATTTTGCAGAAATAACTCTTTTTTTCAGTAACATTAACGGTGAAAAAATGACTTTAAAAGACTTTGGAGAAAATTTTTATATTCGCAGACGTCTTTACAAGGATGGTTCTAGTGAATATTATTTCAATAATAAAATTTTAAATTTTCAAGATTATAATAAACTTTTAAATAGATTTAATTTTAAAAAATCGCCTTATATGTTTATAACTCAAGGCAAGGTTGAAGACATTTCTTTGGAAAGAAATGTAAATCTTAAGTCTTTAATTGAGCAGGCAAGTGGAATAGATGTTTTAAAAATTGAAGAAGAAGAGGCTTTGAAAAATTTTAAGCAATCTAGTCAAAATTTATCAGCCTTGTTGGTCTTACAAGAAAATTTAAAGCAAAAGTACGATAATATAAAAAATGTTTACCTTTTGAGAAAAAAACATCAAGATTTAAGTCAAAAATTAGAATCTTTAGAAAAAACAATAACGTTAAAAAAACTTTTCAATATTAATTTTGATATTAATGTCTTAAAAAGCGAATTAAACTTAGATGGTTTAAGTAAATTTTTGTCTTCTAGTTTTAAAGAAAAATTAGAATTTTATTCATTTAGAGAAAAAAATGTTGTAAATAATATTCAAGAATTAGAAAAAGATCTTGAGCTCATGAAGTCCAAAATTCTTTCATTAGAGACTAAGATTCAAAAATTAAAGCAAGAAAAGATAGTAAAGATAAGTTTGGAAGATAAGTTTGTCAAGAGTAAATCTAAGTTTGAGGAGAAAAAAAAATCTATAAATAATGATTTATATCAATTAAATAGTTTACTTAAGGAAAATAAAAATGAATTTTTTTCTTTAAGCGAAGAGATTAATAGATATACCAAAAGTTTTTTTGAACTTGTTGATTTAATTTTATCTGTATTAAAGAGTTCTAAATCAGAAGAGCTTGTTTTATTAAAAGAGAATATATTAGATTCTCTTAAGCTTTTTGAAGAATCATTGAGTATAAAATACATTAAAGAGATTAGAGCCAATTTAATCAAGTATATAAGCAAGGATGAGAATCTTTTGGCTTTATTGAAGGATAAAATTGAACCTATTTTCGATCAAAATGTTAATTTAAAAAAGTTTTTGCTTGAAAAAAATGCTTTAAAAGCAAATCTTGCTAAAGAGATAACAAATATCGAAAAATTAATTGAAGAAAAAACACTTCAATTAAATGATGTATTAGGAGAGCTTGAATATATAGAGCTTTCTAAATTTAAAAATTTGGACGAAATTAAACTTATAGATGGTAATTTAGAATTTCTATTTGAATCTAAAAGTAGTCTTGATGAAGAACTTAAAGATTTGTATTTAAAACTTGAAAATTTAAATTTAGAAAAGAGTGATATTCAGCTTAATTTAAGCAAGCTTATTGGTTTTTCAAATTCCAGTAACGAGCCTTTTAGGGAGAGAGATTTGAGCTCTTCAGTTTTTTTAAATGATTTTAAAAAAACTAATTATTATGAATATATAAAAAAACAGACAGAGTACGAATTTCTTTTGAACTCTAATTTAAACATTAGAAACGAGATAGAAAATTTTAATATTTCTAATAAAATGTCTGATAAATTTGAATTGGAAGAGGACCTTGTAACCAGAGAGCTATTACATAAAGAAATTGATTCAATCAATTTAGGTGATTATGTATTTTTCAATATTGATAAAGAGTTTGATGAAACTAAGGATCGTTTTGAAAAAGTAAGTTTACAAGTAGAAGATTTAAGGCTTTCAAAATATTCATTACAAAAGCTTCAAAAAAAAATAAAAAATGAGATTTATAAAAAATTTAGAGAATCATTTGATGAGATTAATAAAAATTTTTCTTACTTTTTTAAAAAAATTTTCAAAGGAACCGGCATTCTTTTTTACAATGAAAATACTGATAATGTTGAGATTAAAATAAATTTTTCAAACAAATTTGTCAAAAACAATAATATGCTTTCAGGGGGTGAGAGTACTTTGGTTAGTATGGCTTTTTTATTTTCACTTTATTATTATTCTCCTGCTTGTTTTTGCATGCTTGATGAAATAGATGCAGCTCTTGATTTTGAGAATAGTAAAAAACTGTCTTTACTTTTAAAAGAATTGGGAAAAAAAATTCAACTTTTAGTGATAACCCATAATGCATATGTTTCAGAAGGTGGTGAAAATTTGATAGGTATTACACTTGATAATGGTGAAAGCAAGGTGTTTAATATATAATTAAGTTAGATTTAAGGAAATTAGCATGCAAAATAGAAAATTTAGTTTTAGAAAATATTTTTTAATTTTAATATTTTTAATTTTTATTGTTTCAGGCATTACTTATTTCTATTCAACACAAATGTTAGAAAAATCTCAAAAGTCTATTGAGGACAATTTAGATGCTAAGGTTAAATTAGTTGATATGGAAGATTTTTATTTTGATTTAAATGAATGTCTGAATATGGATGCTTTTTTTATTCCAAGCCCTGATTTTTTAAATGAAAATTTAGTTGTTGATGGCTTGATTAAAAATAAAGTTCTTGATGATAATTTTTTTAAAGATCTTTGGATTAAAAAAGAGAATTTATTTAACATTGATATTGAGAAGGAAAATGAGAGATTAATAGATAAGATTTTAGAAATTTCCAAATGATTAAAAAATATTTGATTTATATAAGCTTGCTATTTTTTGTTTTTGAAGTTTATCCGCAGCAAGCTTTTATAAGTCAGAGTGATTCATATGAGCTTGATTTTAACGGTAAAGAAGTAGATATTAATGTAAATACCAATTCAAAGTTTAAGCTTTCTTTTAAAGATGAATCTTGGATTTATATCAAAAGTAATGAAAATGTAGCTTTTATTAAGCTAATTGAAGAATCTTATGAGAATGGAGCTGTTTTTGTTTTTCAAACTTTTAAAAAAGAAGGTAAAATTAAGTTAATTTTCAATTATCAAAATGTTGAAGATTCAAGTGAGTTTAATAAAATAATCATTTTGAAAATTACAAAAAAGTTTGAAGCTGAAATTTCAAATAGTGGTGGTTCTTCTGATAAAGATAGGGATACTAAAATTAATGATAATCTTGAACTTAGAAAGGGCAATGCTAATGGACCAACCTCTAAAGAGGTTGTTGCTAGGGCTTTAAATTTATCTTACATAAATGATTACAAAGGAGCAATAGATTTGCTTAATAAGTATAATTTTAATGATGATAAATATATTTTATTGAAGGCGGAAATTTATTATAAAAATAGGAATTATTTGAAATCTTATGAAAATTATTTGAAATTGAAGAGCAGATGCTTTCAAAGCATTGTTTTTGATCTAATTAAGCTTGGTATAGAATTAAATATTAAAGAAGAGGTCTTAGAGGGTGCTAGATATTTAGTTGAAAAGAATATTGATTTTTCTGAGAGTATTTATCTTGAGATTTTTGAATTTTTGGTAATAAGGGGAGAGTACGAGTTTGCTTTAAATTTTAGTTCCTTGTACTTTCCTAAGTATATTAATTCAAGTTTTTCGGATAAATATAGTTATTTGTTGGGAAAACTTTATGAGTCTGAGAGCAAGTATAAAGATTTTTTAAAGGCTTTACATTACTATAAATTAGTTATTGATAATTATCCTTTTAGTGATTATTATGAGAGAGCCAAAATAGGATATTTATTTTTAAAGCGGTTTTTTTAGGAGATATGATATGATACGGAGAAGACTTACTAAACAACTTGAAATAATAAAAGATTATCTTTGGGATATGAAAGAATGTGTGCTTAAAATCATAGACGACTCTTTAATAGCTTTAGAATCTAAAGATAAAAGTTTGGCTAAAAAAATAATCAATGAAGATGAAAAAATAATAGATGATTATCAATACGATATTGAGGATTTGTGTGGAAGAATAATTGCTACTGAGCACCCTGTTGCTACAGAGCTTAGAGAAATTTTAGCAATTATTAAAATAATAAGTTCTCTTGAAAGGATTGCAGATCATGCTACTAAGATTGTAAGAGTTGTGCTTCTTCTTGAATCAGATTCGGATGATTTTGATTTTCTTAATCTATATTTTAGACCTTTAAGAGAAATGGCTGATACAGCTAAGGAAATGTTATCTGATATTTTTGACGCATATTTTGATGGAGATTTTACTAAAATATTAAAGATAGTCAAGTATGATAATATAATAGATAAATTATTTTCAAAACAAAAAAGTATTGTTATTGACGCTATGAAAAAAAATCCCGAAAATTTGGATTATCTTTTAAATATATTATTTTTAAATAGTTTTTTAGAAAGAGTGGGTGATCATGTAGCAACAATTGGAGAATTGCTGTATTTTATTAGAATAGGTGAAAAAGTAAACTTAACCTAAAGGCAATATTTTCAGACTTTTTAAGCCAAATAAATTTTATTAAGTAGAAAATTTCTTATAAAAAGAATTAATAACAGACATCATTAATTCTTTTTATAAGTAGCAGGCATTATGTATTCAAGATTTTTGTTTCCTCTAATTGTTTCTGAATGTCCAATTAAAAGATAAGAATCATTTTTAAGATAAGAGCTGAATTTATTGGCAAGGTTGTTTCTGGTTTTTTCATCAAAATAGATCATAACGTTTCTGCAAAATATTAGGTCGAATTTCTTGCTAAATGGAAATTTCTCATCCATTAGATTTAATTTTTTAAAGTAAACCATTTTTTTTAAAGTTTCTTTGACTTGAAATTTATCATCTTGAATTTGATTTAAATATTTGGTTTTTAAATATTTAGGTAAATTTATTATACGATCTTCAGGGTAAATCCCTTCATTAGCCTCGTGTAAAACGCTAACTGAAATGTCTGTTGCTAAGATTTTGACTTTAAAATTTACGTTATTGGTTTCCATATATTCTTTTAATATCATTGCGATTGTATAAGGCTCTTCGCCACTTGAGCAACCGGCTGACCATATTCTAATTTCCGAATTTTCTAAGTTTAATATTTTTTCAGTGAGCTTGGGCAATATTTTATTATTTAGAAAATCAAAGTGCTTGGATTCCCTGAAAAAATAGGTGTGATTTGTTGATATTTTGTCAATTAATTCAATTAATTGAATATTTCCGTTGCTTTTTTCTAAAAAGTTGATATATTCAGTAAAATTTTTAAAACCCTTAACTTTAAGAAGAGATGATAATCTACTTTCAATTAACATCTTTTTTTTTTCGCTTAGATTGATTCCAAAATTGTTATAAACTATTTTTATTAACCTTAAAAGTTCATCTTTAGTTATACTTATATTAAGGTTGAATTTGTTTTTATTCATGTTCATATATTTTAGATTTCATTCTCCTTTTTAATTCAGAATAATTTGCCTTTACGCTAGAAATGTAAAAATTTCTTTTTTAGTTTCATAGTACTTAAGCGTACAGCTTAAGTTACATATTTCAATTGCAATAATTTTTCAATTGTGATAATTTAGTAGTTAAATTATTAGTATACTTACTTATTAAAGGTTAGTTTATGCGAAAAAGAAGTAGAAAAGTCAAAAGTGATTTAGTTGTGCTTGAATCTAAAGAAAGAAAAGTTGGCATATGGGGTATTTTTGCTCTTGTTTTAATTGTTTTTGGATTTATTATTGCACCTTTACTTCCAGGAATTTTTGACAATACCAATTCATCTGGTTTGAAATTTGGTTCTTATAAAGGTCAGCCTATTTATTATCAAAGAGATAGTAAGTTTGCCAAGTACGTTAGTTATTATTCAAATCTTTATTCTAGATTGCAAGGGGATGCTAGAAATATTAACATAGATTATAATGCCTGGTATTTGGCATTTATGAGATATGCTGAGGATGTAGCTTTTTTGGATTTGATAAAGAAATATAATTTTTATATTTCTAAGGAAATGTTGAATAAAAATTTACTCAGATCCCCCGAGTATTTAGATTCTAGTGGAAATTTTAGTTCTAAAAGATATAACAAAGCTTCTGATTATCAGAAAGTTAAAATTTATGATGATATGGTAGAAAATATGCTGTTTTCTAATGTTAAAATTTTTTTAAATAGTAATTTAATATTTCCTGACTCTCTTTTTAATTTAATTAAGGATATGAGTGCTGTAGAGAGGCATATTTCATATCTTACTCTTTCTTATCAAGATTTTTCCAATGAAGAGGCGATATTTTATGCTGAGAAAAATTTAAATTTATTTAAGCGTTTATCGCTTGCGTCTATTCGTTTTAAAAATATGAGTGACGCTCAGAATGCTTATGATAAGCTATTAAACAAAACCCCATTTGAAGAACTTGCTAAGCTTTATTCAGATGATATAGCTAATTTCAAAGGTGTTGTTCCTTTGGATAGGTATTATTTTGATTTGGATCTTAATGTTGAAAAGAAAGAAGATCTGAATTCTATTTTTTCTTTAAGAGAAAGTGAATTTAGTAAGCCTGTTAAGGTTAAAAATAAAAATGAATATCAAATATATAAGGCATTTGGCAATGCTCATGATTTTGATAAAAATTCCGATCGTGATATTAGCGCTGTTAAAAATTATATTGAAACTTATGAACCAAGTGTTATTGAAGGTTATTTAGAAAATACGCTAAGTGATTTTTTAAATGATGTTAACCTTAGCAGTTTAAGTCAAGCTCTTGAAAAATATCAGTTTAGTTTAAAAGAAGAAATTGTTAATTTATCTTATAATGTTAACATTTATCCCAATACTTTAAAAGAATTAGTTGAATTTAATAATAGCAAATCTTTTTATGATATTGTTTTTGGATTGAAAGAAAATTCTTGGTCTAAGCCTTTTGTAGCAAATAAAAAAGTTTATTTATTTTTCCTTAACTCAGCTAAAAAAAGATCTAATCCTCTCGAAGAAGAGCTCAAAAATGAAAAACTTCTTGAGAATTTTAACATTGCAAGTAGTGCTTTGATTACAGATTTTTTGTTGAATAAAAATGATTTTGTTGATAATTTTAATGAATCGTTTTTTGCTTTGCAAAACTTTAGTCAAAATTAATAAGCGAATATTATGATAAAGGTTTTAGTTGTTAATGTTTGTTAATGTAATTAATTTTAGCAAAGAATTAATTTGGTTTTGTAATTATATTTATAGGTTTTTGTTTTTTCTCTTTTTTTTTACATTGCTTACTTGTTCCAAGGTAAATAAAGATTTTATTGTTTTTAACAAAGATATAAAATCTGCTTCTGAGACCGATGATCCAAATTCTAATGTTTTGGAAATTAATAAAATGGAAGATTTTTTTAGTGCCATTATAGATTTAAAAGGTTATAAAATTCTTGCAGTTCAGCAGGAAAATTTAAATTTAGATGTTTATTTTGAACAGGTGGTTTTAGCTCAAAATTTTTCAAATCCCGATACGTATTTATTTATTATTGGTTTTGACCCTAAAATCAAAGCAGGAACGATTCTTTTCAAAACCCAAATAGATATTGATCCAAAAAATTCTTATAACATGTATCTTGAGGATATTACAGGTGATTATGATTTTAATATAGTTGTTCAGGGATTTTTAAAAGATAAATCTGTTTTGTATGTTTTTCAAAAATCTGTTTTAAATGATGTGTCTTCTTACAAGCCCATATTTTTTGAGAAAGTTAATGGCTCTGTTCTTATTAACAAATATGCAAGATCTTCAGCTTATGAAGAAAATAGATCAAGAGAAAGTTATCCTATTTCTTTGGAAAAATATGAAAAAGCGGGGGAAGATTTAATAATTAGCAAGATTGAGAAATATGAATATTCTCATGTTCAGGGCAAATATCACCTTTCCTCTGTGAGTGAAAAAGTTGGCGAGATTGATAATAATATTTATAAAACTTTAAAGAATTTAAGCAAAGACGAAGTTTATAGATTTTTGCATGGAGTTTGGTATGATTTCCATGATTACAATGAAAAACAGGGCAAAGATATTAATGATGCTTTATTTTTGTCTTTTGAAAGACAGTCAAGCGAAATTAATCTTTTTAGAAAAAATTCTCAAGAAGTTGCAAAGATTGAATACATTTCAAAACCGGCTTACAACACTCTTAATGTTAGTGCTAAGTCTCTTTTTTCAGATTTGATAGTTTACAACTTTTGGATAAAAATTCTAGATAAAGAAAATATTGAGATCAAAATCGATACTAGTACAAATTCTTATGATAATAGTGGATTTTCAGGGACGTTTAAAAGGTTTAATGAGAATGTCTTAAATGTTAAGAGAAATGTTAATAATATTTATTTTATTCCTAATGGAAATTACGCATATAAAGACAAAATTTATGATTTTTCTTATCCCCATTTAACCTATATTGATGAGAATAAGATTTATTATGGTATTTTTAATATTTTTCCTTTAAAAAATAATTTTGTTCTCGAATATGCAATTGATATGGGCAATTATAAGCTTGTTGAATCTTTTTTCCTTGAACATAACGAAAGAGTTGTTCAAAAGCAAAAATTTTCTACAATAATTCTCAGTCCTATTAAAATTTTAAAAGATGATGTAAGCTTAGTTAAAGGGCAAAAATTAAAGCTTGAACGAATAGAAAAAATAGGATAATAGTTTTTATGAAAATATTGAGAAGTGTTATAGCTTATTTTAATGTTTTGCTGTTTTTTTTAATTTTTATTTTTTTTTTATTCCCTGTTTACTTGGTTTTTAGAATTTTTTCAATTGAGCGTTATATTATTAGATTCAGTTTTACTATGATTCGGGCTTGTATTAAAGTTGGTTTATGGCTTGCTGGAATTAAAATTATTGTTACAGGTTCTGAGAATATTCCCAAAAAAGGCAATGTAATAATAATGGGGAATCATATTGCGGCTATGGATCCTTTAATTTTTATTTATACTTTTGTTAATCCATTTGTAGTATTAGCAAAACATTCTTTGCGTAGGGTTCCTTTTGTGAACCTTGTGTTAATTGTTATGGGAGTCATTTTTGTTAATAGAAAGAGCATAAGATCTGCTGCTGTGGCTGAGGCTAAGGCAATAAAAGTTATGAGGGAGGGTAGATCTATTGGAATTTTCCCCGAAGGAACTAGAAATAGAGGGGGAGATACTAAGGTTTTTAAAAAAGGTGCAATTAAGATGGCATTAAAGACAGGAACATCTATTCTTCCTGTTACTCTTTATAATACTAATAATTTTTTTATTAAAAATATTATTTTTAATTCTGGATTATCTGTTTATATTCATGTTCATCCCTTGATAGATATTTTAAAGTTAAGTGAATATGAAAAAGAAAATCTTGCTAGTATTATTAGAGATCAAATAGTTAAAAAGCTTGAAGCTATTAAAAACTATTAAAATTTAATTTATAAATTAAGGATTTAGATGAAGACTCAAAATTATGATGAAAGTAAAATAATCACCCTATCTTCTCTTGAACACATTAGATTAAGATCTGGTATGTATATTGGGCGTTTAGGAGATGGTTCTAATATTGATGATGGTATTTATATTTTAATTAAAGAGATAATAGACAATTCAGTTGATGAGTTTATTATGGGTTACGGAAACGAAATTTTTATAAAAAAGGAAAATAATCTTATTACCATTAGGGATTATGGAAGAGGAATTCCTCTTGGAAAAGTTGTTGAGAGTGTTTCAATTATTAATACTGGAGCCAAATATAATGATGATGTTTTTCAATTTTCTGTAGGACTTAATGGGGTTGGAACTAAGGCAGTTAATGCTCTAAGTTCAAAATTTCTAGTGAGATCAACAAGAAATGGTAAAGCTTTTGAGGCTTTGTTTTCTAAGGGAAATTTATTAGAGTCTAGAGAAATAAAATCTTCTGATAAAGACGGCACTTATGTTGAATTTTTAGCAGATTCAGAGATATTCGGGAAATATTCTTACAGCGAAGATTTTCTAAAGAGAAGATTTTTCCATTATGCTTGTTTGAATAAAGGACTTATAATAAACTATAACAATCAAATTTTTGAATCCAAAAATGGTCTTTTAGATTTTTTGAATTCAGAAATTAAAAGTGATGATTTGCTTTATGACATTGTTTATTATTCTAGTAAAACTTTAGAATTTGCCTTTTCTCATACAAATAATTATGGCGAGACTTATTTTTCATTTGTTAATGGTCAATATACCAACGATGGGGGCACTCATCAGACTGGTTTTAGAGAAGGCTTTGTAAGAGCTATTAACGATTTTCTTAAAAAAACATATTCCTCAACAGATGTTAGGGAAGGGCTTGTTGCTACTCTTTCTGTTAAAATTAAAGATCCAATATTTGAAAGTCAAACCAAGAATAAGCTTGGAAATATTGAAACTAGAGGTAATGTTGCAAGGGAAGTTCAAAAGGTAATTTCTGAGATTTTGTATAAAGATAAAATACTTGCAAAATTGATTGAGAAAAAAGTAGTTGATAATGAGCGACTTAGAAAAGAACTAAGTAGCGTGAGAAAAGAAGCAAGAGAGAGGGCAAAAAAAATATCTTTTAAAATTCCTAAACTTAAGGATTGCAAGTTTCATTTTAATGACAGCAGCAAGCAGTCAGAGCAAACCATGATTTTCTTAACGGAAGGGGATTCTGCAACTGGTTCAATGGTGTCTTGTAGAGATGTTTATACCCAGGCTATATTTTCTCTTAGAGGTAAACCTCAAAATATGTTTGAAAAAAATAAATCCGAAATATACAAAAATGAAGAGCTTTATAATATGATGGTAGCTCTTGGTATTGAAGAATCAATTGAAAATTTAAGGTATAATAAGGTTGTAATAGCAACCGATGCAGATTTTGATGGATTTCATATCAGAAATTTATTGTTAACTTTTTTCTTAACTTTTTTTGAAGATTTAATTTTAAATGGTCATATGTATATTTTAGAAACCCCTCTTTTTAGAGTTAGAAACAAGAAAACTACGATCTATTGTTATTCTGAAGAAGAAAAACAAAAGGCTATTCTGCAGCTTAAGGCAGGATGTGAAGTAACAAGGTTTAAAGGTCTTGGTGAAATTTCTCCAAATGAATTTAAAGGTTTTATTGATGTTAGTAGTATTAAACTTACAAAAGTGGATCTTTTTAATATTAAAGAGATAAAAGAGAAATTGGGGTTTTATATGGGACAAAATACCCCTGATAGGCGGAATTTTATTATGGAGAATTTGATTTAATGGATATTAGAGCTGTACTTAAAGATAATTTTTTGCAATATTCATCTTATGTCATTAAAGATCGTGCTATTGCTAGTGTTGTTGATGGATTTAAACCAGTTCAAAGGAGAATTATACATTCTCTTTTTGAGATGCACGACGGTAATTTTCATAAAGTTGCAAATGTTGTTGGCAATACAATGAAATACCATCCCCACGGCGATACGTCAATTTATGAAGCTCTTGTTAATATTGCCAACAAGGATCTATTTATTGAAAAGCAGGGAAATTTTGGTAATTTGTTCACAGGTGATCCGGCTTCTGCTTCTCGATATATTGAATGTAGGTTGACTCCTTTGGCTTTTGATGTTCTTTATAGCAAGGAGATAACGATTTATGAATCTTCTTATGATGGGAGAAATAATGAACCTTTGCTTTATCCTGCAAAAATTCCTGTTATTTTAATTCAGGGAAGTGAAGGAATTGCTGTTGGAATGGCAGCCAAAATATTGCCTCACAATTTTAATGAGATTTTAAATGCAGTAAAGAGTGAGCTTCTTGGAGAGACTTACGATATTTATCCTGATTTTCCAACAGGAGGAATAGTTGATGTTAATGAATATGCCGATGGTAATGGTAAAGTTTTGGTTAGAGCTAAAATTGAAACTGTAGATGAAAAAACAATTGTAATAAGGGAATTGCCTTTTGGTGAGACCACTGAGAGTTTGATATCTTCGATTGAAAAAGCTATTAGAAAAAATTATATTAAAGTTTCAAGCATTAATGATTTTACCGCTGAGAGTGTAGCTATAGAGCTATCTTTACCTCGGGGTGTTTATGCGAGTGAAGTTATTGAAAAATTATATCATTATACAAATTGTCAGATATCAATTTCTGTTAATTTATTGTTGCTCAGTGAGAGGTATCCTGTTGTTTACACTATTAAAGATCTTATTAAGTTTCATGCAGCCCATCTTCAAAAAATTTTAAAAATGGAACTTGAATTGCAAAAAAGCAAAATTCTTGAAAAAATATTTTATAAGACACTGGAGCAAATTTTTATTGAAAAAAAGATTTATAAACTTCTTGAAACAATTTCTAAAGAAGAAAATATTGCAAATATAATATTGTTAGAGGTTTTGAGATACAAAGAATCTTTTTCAAGAGAAGTTTTAAAAGAAGATGTTGAAAGTTTACTTAAGATTCCAATTAGGAAAATAAGTCTTTTTGATATTGATAAAAATTCCAAAGATATTAAAGCTTTAGCTAAAGAATTAAAAAGTGTAAATAGCAGCATTTCTTCAATAAGAGGATATTCAATAAACTTTATTGATGTATTGCTTGCAAAGTATTCTAAAGACCATCAAAGGAAGACCGAAATTTCTTTAATCAAATCGAAGAATGTAAAAGAAATAGCCACAAAGAATATGAAAGTTTATTTGAACTTGGACGAAGGTTTTGTAGGAACTACTCTTTTTGATGGTGAATTTATTGGAAATGCTAGTTATTATGATAAAATATTGGTTTTTAGAAAAAATAGTTATGTTCTTAAAAATATTGAAGATAAGGCATTTATAGATAAAAAGAATATATGTGCTTTAGTTTATGATATAAATAATTCAAAAGAACATATATTTTCAATAATTTATCTTAATAAGCTTGACAATTTTTATTATGTTAAAAGATTTAAAATAGATAAATTCATTACAGATAAAGTCTATGAATTTTTAGGAGAAAATGATGAATTTGTAGATTTTTCATTGAGTCCCAAATTTGTAGAATTTTCGACAAATAAAGGCATTGATAAAAGAATCGAAATTGCTAATTTTATGGTCAAATCAAGAAGCTCTATTGGGAAGCGAATTTCAAGTAATAATTTGGAAAAAGTTAAATTTAAATAGTTGGTTTTTTAAACCTTTTTTTAATTTCATTAATATGCTACCATAGTATTAGTTTTAATAAAGGGGTTTTTATGAATAAACTTTTAATTTTTATTTTGGTAACCTTTTGTGCTTTTTCTAGCTTTGCTCAAGCTTCCAATTCTACAAGCACTTTTGATTTGGGAGCGGTAGAAAAACTTTTGGTTTATGAGGCTAGCAAAAAAGAGCCCGTTGTGCCATTTTTATTGAACCTTTTTTTGGGATTTGGGATAGGTTCTTTTGTTCAAGGAGATATTCTTGGGGGTTCTCTTATTCTTGGATTTGATGCGGTTGGTATAGGATTAATCCTTACAGGAGCTTATTTAGATATCAAAGATAATAGGGACAATAATGTTAGGAAAGTTCCTTTTGAATGGACTTGGGGTAAGGGAATGATGTTGGCAGGTGTGGTTACTATGGCTGCTACAAGATTAACAGAAATTATTCTTCCGTTTACATTTGCTAATAGTTATAATAAAAAACTAAAAAATAGCCTTAATATAGCCCTAGGAGGATTTGAACCCAGTTTTGATATTAATATGGGTCATGCTAGTGCTCTTGGGTTTGAACTGGCATTCAAAAAAAGTTATTAATTTCATTTTATTATTTATTATGAAAATGAGTGATTACAATTTTGTATTGTGATTGCTCATTGTAATTGAAAATTAAGGTTTTTATATATTATTTATATTTTATTTCTCTACTAAGGTCCTTTTTTATGCTTTTTTGTTTTAGTATTTCTCTTTTATCATGCAACTTTTTTCCCTTACATATTCCAATTTCTACTTTAATTATTGATTTTTTTAAATAAAAGCTAATAGGAATTAAAGTATATCCTTCTTTTTCTTTAAATTTTTTTAGTCTTTGCAATTCTCGTTTTTTTATTAAAAGTTTTCTGGGTCTCAATTCATCATGGTTGAAGATATTTCCTTCTTTATATTTTGATACGTGCAAGTTTTCAAGCCACAGTTCTTCTTTTTTTATGCTTGCAAAGCTATTATTAAATGATAATTTTTTTGCCTTTATTGATTTAACCTCGGTTCCTTTTAGTACTATTCCACAACTTATTTTCTCTTCAATAAAGTAATTGAATTTTGCTTTTTTGTTTTCAAGAAATAAAGTATTTGTGTTCAATTCTATTTCCTTTTTATTTCTTTGATACAATCAATCTAAAGCCGATGTTTGGAGAACTCCAATTTTTCAAGAAAGAAGCTTTAGTTGATGGATTGAGTAAATTATTATTTTGATCAGAGTATGTTCTAATTTCTGTTATCAATGAGTAAAAATTTGAATTTTCGTTATAAAAATTTTTTTCATTTTTGAATATTGCAATATCATTAAAAGTTGGATTTTGCATTAAATTCCAAAATCCAACTTTTAATGATATTTCATTGATATTCAATGGGTTTTTGTTTGGTTCTTTTTGGTATAATTCCCATTCTTGTGATATAGGTAGTCTTGCTTTGAATCCGTCGGGAAGTTTTTTAGAATACCAATTGGCATATTCTATTGCTGAGAAGTAAGATATTCCCGTGATAGCTTCGTTTAAGCCTATTTGATTAAAATTTTTAAGATAATTTTCATCTACAAGTTGTTCTTTTATTAAATTTTCTTTGTTATTTAATGTCCATTTTGGATTTTCTTTTAAGAAATCTTGATATTCATATTTTGTAACATTTTGTTCTTGAATAAGAAATTCTTTTATACTATAGGTAGATTTTAGTGAAATATTTTTTTCATCTAATTCATAATTTTGTATTTTTTCAATTTTATTTGAATTTATTTTTATAAATCCAGGTAATTTTATATCAATTCTCTCATTTTGGGAAGTTAATTGAATATTTTCATTGTCTAGAGTTTCGATTAAATTTTTAACCCAAGGTTCATTTTTTGTTAGCATTTTTTGATCTTTATCTAAATTTTCTAAAAACCAAAAAATAGCTCTATCTTCTAAGTCAAAATTTGTTTTTAAAGAGTTCCATATTTCTTCTTGATTACTATTATTTTGGTTTATTGAATATACGATTTTGTATGAATCTAGAAAATCTTTAAACATTTCGATTGAATTTAAATAAGGTATGCAATCTTTTAGAAATTTTTTAATGTATTGGGGATGCTCCTTTAGATCACTAGATAGTAATGAAAATACAGGAATCAATTTTGTATTTTCATTAGTGTTTTTTATTTTCACCATTATAGAAAGCTCTTTTTGTCTTTGTTCAATGATTTTTTCAGGATCAACCAGTTCTAAATTTATTTGCAAACTGTAGCTTTCAAAAAATTTGTTTTGAATTTTTATGTTTTGTTCGTGGGTTTTAAATCCCATTCTTTTTGCTTTAATAATTCCTTCAGTTGTATTTATATACTTGTTAAGCGGTGTTCTACCTATATATTTATCGTTTAAATATATGTAAGTGTTTTCAATGTTGGAATTTATTTTTAAATATGCTCCTGGATTTTTAAACTTAGGTATGATAATTAAAATTGATATTAAACCTAAAAACAACAGCATTGTTGTAAAAAATACGTAAACCTTGGGCTCTATTCCTAGGATTGGTTTTAATTTAACTTCAAAGAGCTCGGTATTTGAAGTTTCTTCAATTTCTTTCATCTTTTAAAGTATAGAAAAGTATTTAAATAAGTGTCAATATTTTGTAAGATTTAATTCTAGAGGTTAGATTATGTATTCAAAAAGATTGGATGAATTTGCATCTTTTTTGGTATACCTTATTGAGAAATACTTGACATATCGAAAAAGGAAGAAGTATTTTTCCAAACTAAGGGCAAAGAAACGAGGATTTTTGCTCAATTTTTTGTTTGATTTTGTAGCAGCGGCGATTTTTGTATTGATAATAAATCAATATTTTATTCAAGCTTACAAAATACCATCAGGTTCAATGGAAAATACCCTTCAAATAGGAGATTTTTTATTTGTAGATAAATTTTCTTATGGACCCGAACTTTTACCAGGATTATTTAAGATCAATGGCTTTAAAACCCCAGAAGAATCGGATGTTATTATTTTTGAAAATCCAGAGTATAAATCAAAAGGTGTTTTTTTTGATATTTTTCAAAGAATACTTTACATGTTAACACTATCTTTTGTTGATCTTGATAGAGATGAATATGGCAATCCCAATGTTAGATTTCTTGTCAAAAGAGGTGTATTTGCAGACGGCAAAATCGTTAGATTTAACAGTGGCAAAGCTTATATTAAAAGAGAAGGTGAGGAAGATTTTATTTTAGAAGATTCTTATTGGGATTTGGTTGGGCAAAATTTTAATATTAAAAAAATTGTGGCAAATGAAGACTATGGTATTTACGGTGATTTTGCCATGTTTGTTGCTTTAAGCCAGTTAAATATAAATTTAAACAGCATTCCCGATTTCTCATTTTTTAATGTTAGAGTGATTGATAGGTTTGAGTTTGAAAGATTAGAATATAAGTATTTATCTGCTTTTATGCCCTATGTTGATTATTATATAGAAAAAGCTATAATAAGAGATTATGGAATTTATGTTCCTTATGGATATATTTTGCCAATTGGAGACAATAGGGATAATTCTCATGATGGACGATTTTTTGGAGTAATCAATAAGAATAAAGTGCTTGGAAGGACCTTGATAATATATCTTCCATTTTCTAGAGTAGGATTTATTTAAAGTGGCTTCATATTTAACTTTTGAACAAAGACTTTTAAGAAAAAGGCAAAGAAAAAATTTTTTTAAGTATGTTTTAACATTTTTAATGTTAAATTTTTTTTTTACAAAGTTTGTTTTGCAAATTTTTATGATTAAAGGTAGTGAGATGTTGCCGACAATAACAAAAAATACCAATTTGTTTTTTGTTGCAACGCGTATAACATCTTTTTTTATTCCTTTGAAAATGAATGATATTGTTCTTTATGAAGATTTTAGGTTAAGCGATAATTTTCTAGTAACTTTAATAAAAGATTTCTTTTTTTTAAATAAAATTTTTAAAAGAGCGAGCTATAGAGTATCAAGAATAGCAGCTGTTCAGGGTGATTCTGTTTATGTTAGAGGTTTGAATGTTTTGGTAAATAAAAAGGATACGGATTTTTATTATTTGAATGGAAATTTGGTTAGTTATTACAAGTTGAATAATTTTTTTAATACAGATGAAGTGGTTAAGTGTTTTATTTTGAAAAAAAATGAAATTTTTTTATTAAATGATAATTTAAGCGTTTTGAATGATTCTAGAATATTTGGACCCATTAATAAAAATGCTATTATTTCTTTTTTGGCTTTTAAGGTAGTGGACTATAGGATTGTTAAATAAAATTTTCATTGATGCTGATTCTTGTAGTTTTAAGATAATAAAATTTTTACAAAAATTTGTATTGCACAATAAATCGAAGCTTATTGTGGTTTCTAATAAATTTTTGAGTTTGGAAAAAACTGAAACGGAAAATGTTTCTTTAGAGGTGGTGGATGATGCTGATGCATTTATTTTAAATTTAGCAGATAGACATAGTCTTGTGATTACCCGGGATATTTTTTTTGCTAAACTTCTTTTAGATCTTGGGGTTAAGGCTATGAATGATGAGGGTCAAATTTTTAATATAAATAATATAAATTATTTATATTATAGATCTAAGCTTAATTTCAATTTGAAAATTAAGCTTAAGAAGTATTATGATGAGGATTTTAATAAATCCAGATATAATAAATTTATAACGAATTTTTATTCTTTATTCTTTAGTTAATTTTTTGTTTTCTAATTTCCATAAACCTTTACCTTGAGTTAATATGTAAATTGTGTTGTTCGATACAGGAATAATATCGTTAAGACCCGTTTTTCCCAACTGAGAACCATTATAAGCTCCAGGTTCTACGGATTTTGAGGGCGCTTGTAAAGCGAAAATCCCTTCGTTATTTTTTGCAAATTCTGCAAATCCATTATTGCTTCCGATTAATATTGCATCATTAAATTCTCTTGCGAAGTAGCCATTGAATTCGCCTACCTCGTCTTGAATAAATATTGGTGTTGTGTAATTATTTGCATTTGAATACACCATAAACTTTGTATCTAAATTATTATAACCTCCAGTCATTACTAAAATTTCAGGAAAACCCCTAATGCTTGTTTTAATGATGGGCATTATTTCTGTAGCTTGTTGTGAGTCAATGCTTGTGTATGTATTGTTATTTATTTGCCATATTTTAAGTGAATTTCCTGTAATTAAGTTGTCCTCATTTGATATTTGAAAAAATTTATCGTTTTCAGTAGCTTGTGATGGTGTTTTGTCAACTCCTTGTAGATCAAAAATTTTTTCTTGATTATTTTTGTCTATAGCTAAAATGTATGCTTCTTTTATGCCATCTTTTCCTACAGATTTTAAGAATTTATATGCTTTTAGTGGTTTTTTAAATTTTAATATCCAATTTTTTCCGTTTAACTCGCTAACTTCTAATTCCTCGTTTTTGTTTTGTGATAAAAGATAAGTTTTCCCAGATACATTTACAATATCATTTATAAACTCATAAGAATCACCCAAGTCAATTTTTTCAATCTTGCCGTTTTCTTTTTTAAATAAATGCATGGCTGCAATATAGAGAGTTTCTCCTACTAGAGAAATTCCTCTTGGGCTTGAACTACCCAAAATATTATATTCATGGTTTATTCTTTGTAGATTCCCTAGTTGGGAAAATATTGATTCACTCGAGCATCCTAGTAATAAAAATATTAATAAGTTTAAAATTGATCTTTTTTTAAAAGAGTTTTCATATTTGTGGTTCATTTTTATCCTACAATTTGTTTACATTTACTGTAACTGATAATGATACAAGTGCAAAATGGGCCATTTTGGCAGAATTTCCAAATTCAAACATCATCCACCAAGATGTTGTTGCTCCAAAAGCCCATTTATGGTTAAAGTTCCATAAAATTCCAGATCCAAAAGAGATTGTGGGCAGTACATCGAAAGTTCTTAAATTTGTAATATTATTGTTTCTATCTCCGTATGTATTAAGAGAAATACCTATATTTGTGAAAACTGGAATTTGAAATAATTCTCCTATATCAAATATATAGTTTATTGAAAATGTAATAGGTACGCTATAAAAAATTTTGCCTACGCTTGAATCTGGATTTAATATATTAAAAGAATGGTTAATGTCGAAGTTAAACATGTATCTTAGTTCAAGCCCAATCGCTAAATTGTTTAAAATATGGTATTGATATTTTATTGCTCCAATACCTCCCGGATATAAGTTGGTAGGATAAGCTTTTGATAAGTCATTGTAAAAAATAGGCACTCCAACACTTAAATCTATTCCTAAAGTAGAGTTTGTATGCCTGTCGATATTGACCGCAGCTTCAATTTTTTTTATGTTTACACCAATTAACAAGATTGCAATTAGCGTTATAAAAAGATACTTTTTCATTATTCTCCATTCTTTTAAAATTATTATCTTTGTTTATTATAGTTGAAAATAAGTTTAATTACAATTTGAAATTTAATAGTTTAGCTTTTCTTATATTAAGAATCCAAGTATAATATTAAGGTGATCTTGTTAGGTTTAAGAGGTATATTTTGAATACTGTTTTTAATGGGAAGGATTTTGCAAATAAATATTATTTAATGTTGAAAGAATTTTTAAAGCAACATGACTTGAGAGATAAAATTGCATTAAAGGTGCTTTTAGCAAATGATGAGCCTGCAAGCAAGCTTTATGTTTCGATTAAGAATCGAGTTGCAAAAGAGATTGGCTTAAATGTTGAAGTAATTAAATTTTCTACAAATTCTGTTCAAAGTGATGTTTTAGAAGTAATTGATAGAGAAAATAAAAATTTAAGTACAGATGGAATTATTGTTCAATTGCCCCTTTTAAATGGTATGGATTTAAATTCTATTTTAAATGGCATAGTTTCTTCAAAAGATGTTGATGGCTTATCTTTTATTAATTTAGGTAAAATTATTTTGGGTGATAAAAAAGGATTTATTCCTTGCACAGCTCTTGCTGTATTAAAGATTTTGAGAGATGAAGGAATAAAAACATCGGGGAAAACGGTTGTTGTAGTTGGCAGAAGTCCTCTTGTAGGAAGGCCTATTTCAATATTGCTCTCATCAAAGCCTTATGATGCGACTGTTATTTCTTGCCACAGTAAAAGTATTTATTTAGATGTTTATTTAAGACAGGCAGATATTATTATTTCCGCTGTTGGTAAGTCTAAGTTGATAGATAAAAGCATGTTATGTGGAGAACCTTATGTGATTGATATCGGTATTTCTGAAATTGATACTGATAATGGAAAAATTCTCTCTGGTGATACAGATTTTGAAAACATTAAAGATTGTGTTAAATTTATTACCCCTGTTAGGGGAGGAATAGGGCCCGTTACAGTTCTTATGTTAATGTTTAATACAATTAAGGCTCATTTGATTAATAATAACATGTTTGACATTTTAGGTCGGTTGGAAAAATTGCTGGAGGTGTAAATGTCTGGTCACAGTAAATGGTCAACAATAAAGAGAAAAAAAGGTGCTCTTGATGCAAAGCGTAATAAAATTTTTACAAAGCTGATAAGAGAGATAACCATTTCAGCTAAAGTAGGTGGGGGAGATATAGAATCTAATCCGAGATTAAGGGTAGCTGTTAATAAGGCTAAGGTTGCCAATATGCCAAAAGATAATATTGAGAAGGCAATAAAAAAGGGTATTGGCGGCAATGAAGGGGTTGAATATTTTGAAGTCACTTATGAAGCTTATGCTCCTTATGGAGTAGCTCTGATGATTAAATGCTTGACTGACAATAAAAACAGAACTTCTAGTGATGTAAAAAGTGTTCTTGCAAAAGGTGGGGGATCTCTTGGCACCCCAGGTTCAGTCTCATATATGTTTTATAGAAAGGGTCTTATTGTTTATAATTTAGAAAAATATCTTGAGGATGAAATAATGGAATTTGCATTAGAAGTTGGTGCTGAAGATATTTTGGTTTCAAATAATGAAGCGGAAGTTATAACAAATCCTGACGATTTTGATAAAGTCTTATCTTTTTTAAAAACTAAATTTAAAGAAGATGTTGCAGAAATAGCTTTAATTCCCGAAAATAAAATTTTTTTAAACAAAGAGCAAGCAGAGAAAATAATTCTTCTTGTTGAAAAGCTTGAAGACTTTGATGATGTTCAAGAAGTAATTCATAACTTGGAGATTCCATAAGAATCAAGCTAATTTTTCAGTTTTATTCAAATTTTTTCGTAGTAGACTCTGTAGATTTTATTTCCAAAATCATCTGAAAAAAGCATTGAACCGTCATAATATGTAATTATGTCAACAGGGCGTCCAAATTTAGAGTTATCGGGTTTTAAAAATCCATCCAAAAAAACTTTGTAATTTTTTGCCATTCTGGTTTGAGGGTCAATGTCTAGTGTAGTTATTTTGTAGCCAACAGGGGAAGACCTATTCCATGAACCATGTTCTGCTATGAACAATTTATTTATATATTCTTTTGGAAAGTTATTTCCTCGGTAAAAGTGTATTCCAAGTGGAGCTACATGTGCAGGAAGTTCATAAATAGATGGACTAAATATAGTGTTTTGGGGTGCTTTGTCGTAAAAATTATAATTTTTACGATTTCTTCCAAACACATAGGGAAACCCAAAATGTTCTTTATATTTAACTATTAGATTTATTTCATCCGGGGGAATGTTATCTCCCAATCTGTCTTGGCCATTGTCACTAAAATACATTTCATTGCTAATTGGATGAAAATCAAACCCAACTGAGTTTCTTACACCAAAAGCTATTAAGTCTTCTTGTTTTGTTTTTAAATCGATGCTGAGAATTATTGCTTCTTTTTCGTGGGGAATTTTAGCATTATTTTGAGATCCTATGTTTACTATTAATTTATTATTTTTAGGATCCACTTTAATATAACGTCCAGAGTGCATTTGGGTGTCATTTTTTGGTAAAAGTGAAAAAATTTGCATTTCCCATGCATACTCTTTATTTGCTTTTATGCTTTTATTAATTTCTTCTTTTACATTTTCAACCACGTATATTTTGTCGACAGAAGATATATACAATTTATTGTCCCAATAAGCAATGCCAATAGGGTTTTGTAGAGTTTTTGATATTGTATAGATTTTTTTGGTTTTTGTTACAAAGTATGCAAAAGTACTCCCAGATCCTATAAATATGTTGCCATCTTGATCGCTTGTAATTCCTCTTGGTTTTTCAATTATATTGTTTAAAAAAATTTCAACTTTAAATCCATTTGGAACTTTTAGTTCGTTTGTTGTTTCTTCTGCTGCCATAGTTATAGTAGTTATAGATGAGATTAAAAAAATAATTTTAATTAATTGAAAATAGCTAGTTAGAAATTGATTTTTCATTTGGCGTCCTTTTTTATTTTAAGCCTTTTACTTTAAATTGGATGTTTCTGTGTAATATAATTTAATTATATGATAAATAAGATTCATGGTAAAGTTGTAGAAAAAAAAGAATCTAGCTTGGTTTTAATGACCACTGTTTTTGAATTTGAACTTTTAGTTAGTGCATTTTGTCTTGCTAATTTTAAGTTGTCAGATAAAGTTGAACTGTTTACTTATCTTTATACGAGAGAAAATGAATTAAAACTTTATGGGTTTTTGAATTCAGATGAAAGGGAAACTTTCAAAAGTCTTATTGGGGTGAGTGGAATAGGGCCAAGGGCTGCATTAAGGGTGCTCTCCAATATAAGGTATAATGAGTTTAAGGACGCTATTGATAGAGAGGATGTTGAGCTTGTTTCTAAAATCAAAGGTATTGGCAAAAAAATGGCCGGTAAACTGTTTTTACAGCTTCAGGGCAAGCTTTTTATCAATAATGATCTTGAATCTAGTCTTTTTAAATTTAAAGAATTAGAAGAATCGATTGTTAGCATGGGATTTGACAGAAAAATTGTTAGTAGTAGGCTTAAGGATGCTTTCAATCTGGTTGAATTTTCAAATTTAAAGGATTCTGAAAAAGAACAGTTTTTATTTAAGGAGGTTTTAAAAAGAATGTCGAATTAATTTTGTAGTTTTTGTTAGTTATAAAATAGTCTTTAAGAGAGGTATTTGTGAAAGACGAAAATAGTATAAAATTTTTAACTTCTAATGAGAATTATTTATATGATAAGAGTGAAAATGAGCTTAGACCTAAAGTTTTTGAAGATTTCAAAGGGCAAGCTAATGTTAAAGAAACCCTTAGTATTTTTATAAGAGCTTCTAAAGAGAGAAATGAAGCTTTAGATCATGTTTTTTTAAGTGGGCCGCCAGGTCTTGGAAAAACTACCTTTGCAAGTATTATTGCTTTTGAAATGAATGCTTCGATTAAGATCACATCAGCTCCGGCTTTTGATAAACCCAAAGATATTATTGGAATTTTAACAGGTCTTGATGAGAAGAGTGTTTTATTTATTGATGAAATACATAGACTTAGACCAATAATAGAAGAAATGCTTTGTATTGCCATGGAAGATTATGAGCTTGATTGGGTAATCGGTCAAGGCGCTAATGCAAGGACTGTTCGAATGCCACTTCCAAAATTCACATTGATTGGAGCTACTACTAAACCGGGAAAAGTAACATCTCCACTTTATGCGAGATTTGGAATTACTGCAAGATTCGAACTTTACAGTGAAATAGAGCTTGTTGAGATAATAAAGAGAAATTCTGTTATTTTAGATATTGAAATAGAAGAGGATGCTGCTTTTCTTCTTGCAAGAAGTTCAAGAGGAACTCCCCGCATAGCAAATAGATTGCTAAGACGAATACGAGATATTGCTCAGGTAACTGGAAGTATGGTTGTTACAAGCGACATTGTTGCAATTGGACTTGAAATGCTTAGAATTGATGGTGAAGGTCTTGATGAGCAAGATAGAAATATTTTGAGAAGTTTAATATTGAAATTTAATGGGGGACCTGTAGGTGTTGATACTTTAGCTATTTCTGTAGGGGAAACAGCTGACTCTCTTGAAGATTTTTATGAACCTTATTTAATTATGAAAGGATTTATTAACAGAACTCACAGAGGTCGTAAAGCTACTGAGTTTGCTTATCTTCACTTAAACTTAGAGATGAAAGAGGATGATCTTGGTGAAAACCAAAGAGTTTCATTTTAATTTGCCATATTCTTTAATAGCCCAATATCCAAGTGAAAAAAGAGGATTTTCAAAGTTAATGGTGCTAGATCCTAAATTGCAAAAAATTTACCATGAAAATACTGTAAACAATATTTTAAAATATATAAATAGCGACACTTTTATTATTTTTAATAACTCAAAAGTTAGGAAATCAAGAATTTATGCAGAATCAGAGTTGGGTAGTAATGTTGAATTTTTAATTTTGGATAGAATTGGCACCGATTTGTTTACTGCGTTGATTTCTAAGTCCAAAAAGCAAATTGTTGGCAATTTTTATAGATTTCCTGAAGGATTAATGGGCAAAATTTTGTCAAAAAATAGCAGTGAGATTGTATTGAAATTTAATGCTGATATTGGGGAAGATTATTTTGAAAAGCATGGTTTTGTTCCCATACCCCCGTACATTAAAAGAGATTATGATAAAATAGATGAAGATCGATATCAAACTGTTTATTCTAAGTATATTGGTTCTGCAGCTTCTGCAACCGCAGGGTTGCATTTTAGCAGAGATTTGTTTTCTGCTTTTGAGAAGAATAATATTGAATATGATTTTATCACTCTACATGTGGGGCTTGGTACTTTTCTTCCCGTAAGATCAAAAAAAGTCGAAGAACATAATATGCATTTTGAAACTTTTTTTATAAAAGATTGTGTGGCCGATAGATTGGAAAATGCGAAATCTCTTGGTAAAAAAATTTTATCAATTGGTACCACAACGCTTAGAGCTTTAGAATCGTCTTATGACAATCAACTTAAAAAATTTAAAACAGGCCAGCAAAGTACAAATCTTTTTATTTATCCTAGTAAAAATTATTGCTTTAAGTTTGTAGACATGCTTTTTACAAATTTTCACACCCCACAATCTACTCTTTTGATGCTTGTCTCTTCATTTGCGGGCAAAGATTTTGTTCTTGACTCTTATGAAGAGGCTATTAATAAAGATTATAAATTTTTTTCTTATGGTGATGCTATGTTGGTTTTAAATCATATATAGATATTAGTTGTGAATTATTTTAATATTTAAGTTATGGTAGAGGCTTAATTTAATTAATTAGGAGGAAAATGTATGAATACTTCTCTTTTTCAGCGGGAAAGGCAAAAGTATGTTCCCAAATTGCCAGATATTTTAAAAAAAGATTTTAATAATATTAGTTTAGTTTATGGAGAAAAGACTGAAGCGATTCAAGATAGACAAGCTTTAAAGGAGTTTTTTAAAAATACCTATGGTTTGCCAATTGTAAGTTTTAATGAGGGTGAGTCCAATTTATCTTTTTCAAAAGCTTTAAATATTGGAATTATTCTTTCTGGAGGACCTGCTCCTGGAGGACATAATGTTATATCTGGTATTTTTGATGCAATAAAAAAATTTAATGTAAATTCAAAACTTTTTGGATTTAAGGGTGGTCCTTTAGGTCTGTTAGAGAATAATAAAATTGAACTTACTGAGAGTTTAATAAATTCTTACAGAAATACTGGAGGCTTTGATATTGTATCTTCTGGAAGAACAAAAATAGAAACAGAAGAGCATTATAACAAGGCTTTATTTGTTGCCAAGGAAAACGATCTTAATGCAATTGTTATTATTGGTGGTGATGATTCGAATACCAATGCTGCCATTCTTGCAGAGTATTTTAAAAAGAAGGGAGAGAATATTCAGGTAATTGGAATTCCAAAAACAATTGATGCTGATCTTAAAAATGATCATATTGAAATTTCATTTGGGTTTGATTCTGCTACAAAAATTTATTCTCAAATGATAGGTAATTTATGTCGAGATGCTATGTCGACTAAAAAATATTGGCATTTTATCAAACTTATGGGTAGAAGCGCATCTCATGTTGCTTTGGAATGTGCTTTAAAAACCCATCCAAACATTTGTATTGTTTCTGAAGAGGTTTTAGCTAAAAAGAAAACTTTGTCTGAGATTGTTGATGAAATTGTTTTTGTTATTTTAAAGAGATCTTTAAATGGGGATAATTTTGGAATAGCCATAGTTCCTGAAGGTGTAATTGAGTTTATTCCAGAAGTTAAGTCTTTAATGCTTGAATTATGCAATATTTTTGATAAAAATGAGAGCGATTTTAAGGGACTTAATGTTGAAGGGATGAAAGAAGTTTTCGTTGCTAAGCTTAGTGATTATATGAAGGGAGTTTATTTATCTTTGCCTTTGTTTATTCAGTTTGAACTTGTAAAATCAATTTTAGAAAGAGATCCCCATGGAAATTTTAATGTTTCAAGAGTTCCTACTGAAAAATTGTTTATTGAAATGGTTCAAGCAAGATTAAGTGATATGAAAAAAAGGGGAGAATATAAGGGAAGCTTTATTCCAATTGATCATTTTTTTGGCTATGAAGGTAGGAGTGCTTTTCCTTCTAATTTTGATAGTGATTATTGCTATAGTTTAGGGTATAATGCTGTTGTTCTCATTTTAAATGGTCTTACAGGCTATATGTCTTGTATAAAAAATTTAAATTCAAAACCAACTGATTGGATTGCAGGAGGAGTGCCTTTAACAATGTTGATGAATATGGAAGAGAGGTATGGAGTGCAAAAGCCTGTTATAAAAAAAGCTCTGGTTAATTTAGAAGGAAGACCATTTAAAGAGTTTGTTGAAAATCGTGATAAATGGGCTTTGACTAATTTGTACGTATGCCCAGGTCCTATGCAGTATTTTGGCTCTTCTGAGGTTGTCGATGAAATAACCGAAACTTTAAAGTTTGAATTATCGAAGTAGAAGATTTATGCTTATTAGAATCTGCTTGCTGTTTTTTAGTGTTTTGAATGCTTATTCGAACTCACTTGATTATTACAGGCTAAATTTTAATTATTTAAACTTAGATATTGCCCAAAGTTTACCATTGCAAGATAAATTAACTTCCAGTGGCAATTTTGTTTCTCATGAAAAAAATACTATATCCGTTGGTGATAAGAATGATTCTTTTCTTTATAAAAATATTCAGGAAAATAAAGCTTTAAATGTTGAGAATGATCTTGAATCAAAAGCAGCAAAAGATTTATTTAGGTTTTCAGCTATTAGTATTGGATCTTTTCCAATAGTTTTATTTTTGAGCTTGTTTTTTTTTGATGTAGGATATTATTTTTATAGTGGAATGAATGCGAATTACATTCCATATCCTTTTTCTAATGGTCCTAATTTTTCAAAAGATGAAATTTATAAAAAATTTATTATTTCATCTTCTATTGGGGCTGCAATTGCGTTAACGATTGCTTTGATTGATTATTTTCTTCAGTGATACGGTGAGATATGATAAGGCTTAAGAAAGAATTTATCGTTAAAGAAAATTCTTTAAGGTTGGATCTTTACTTGTCAAACAATTTTGAAGTTTTCACTAGAAGTCAGATTAAAAGAAGAAATGTAGAAGCATTTAAAAAGAGTAATGAAAAATTTTTAAAGATAAAATTGTCCAAGCCTGTTTTTAAAGGCGATGAAATGTTGATTGAATTTGACGAGGAGTTCAGTCAAATTGATTGTCTTAGACCCAATAATATTCCTATTGGTATAATTTACGAGGATTTTAATATTATTGTTTTGAATAAACCACAAGGGATTTTGAGTCATCCTGGAATATCGCATTGGGATGATACTGTTGTGAATTTTCTTTTGTACCACATAAAAGGACTGAAAATTGATTTTAATGAAGAGAAAATTAGACCTGGAATTGTTCACAGATTAGACAAAGATACTTCTGGGGTGCTAATTTGTGCAAAAAACATTAGCACTTTGAGGTTTTTAGCCCAGCAGTTTAAAGATAAAAAGACAAATAAAGTCTATATTGCAATTGTTAAGGGTAATTTTAATGGGGTTTTTGGAAGTATTGAGTCTTTTATAGATAGAGATAAATATAATAGAAAGAAATTTAGTGTTGCTAAAGATAGAGGTAAAATAGCAGTAACAGAATATAGGCTGTTGCTCAATTTGGAGGGATATTCTCTTTTGGCTTTAAAACCTAAAACTGGTCGTACACATCAATTGAGAGTTCATATGAAATATCTTAATTTTCCAATATTGGGAGATGAGGTTTATGGTAGAGTAGATGGCAGTTTTAAAAAAATAACTTTAATGCTTCATTCTTATAAGCTTGAAATTGATATTGGAAACAAATCTTTTGGGAAATTCATTTCTGAATTTCCCAAAAGATTTGTTACTTTTTTGTCAAATTTTTATAAGAGTGATGAATTGAATTTGATTATTGATGATTTGATTCTCTTTTTAAAAGATTTTTAATTTGAAATTTCTTGTTTTAATGTGATTGAATCAGTTATGATTCTGCCGCCGGTGATTTCATTAGTATTAATAACAGTAATGAAGCAATTTGGATCAACTTTTTGTGATATATATTTAATTCTTGACAAACGCATTATTGGAACTACTATAAATACTATAGTTTTTTCTGTTCCTGCCCAAGCTCCTTGTCCGTTTATTAATGTGGCGGCTAATTTTAACTTGTTTGTAAGAAGATATGCAATTTCTTTTCCTTTATCTGAAATGATTAATATTGCTTTTTGATTGCCAAATCCAGTGCTTGTTTTGTCGGTCATGATAGATGTTACAAATGATGCTATTAGTGTATAAAGGGCAATTTCAATATTAAAGAAAAAGGTTGCAAGTATTAATACTGCTAGATTAACTATAAAGTTTGTTGTTCCAATGCTAATTGAATATTTTTCTTTGATGATCATTGCAATTATATCTGATCCTCCCGAAGAGCCTTTGCCTTTAAACACTAGTCCTAGTCCAAGTCCAGAAATAAGTCCGGCTAGTATTGATACAAGCATCATATCGTTAAGATGTATTTTATTTTGTAAAAATTGGGAATAGTTTATGATAATAGAGTATAATCCCATTGCAATCCAACTTTGAATGATGAATGTTATATTTAAAAACTTTATTCCAATAAGAAATAATGGTATATTTAATGCAAATATTGTCCATCCCAAATTGAAGTTCAACATGTAATGCAGCATTAATGAAATACCCCCAATTCCTCCACTTAGAAGTCCGTGGGGAATATATAAAACATTTGTAGAAATTGCCATTAGTGCAGAGCCCAAAGTTATTTGTATTGTGCTATTAAATATTAATTTGGGATTTTTAGCTATAGTTTTTAATTTTTTTACTAATATTATGGACAATAGTTTGAGTTTTTTTTTAATTCTACGACAATTTATCTTTTTTTTATTTTTCATCTTAGTTTGTAGAGTTGCTTTTAAGCTATAAGTTAATAATTTACTTGAATTCTATATTAATTTTACAAAAAAAACAATTTTATTCCCTTTTTTTATTTTTTTTGATATCATTTTTATGAAAACTATGTCGATGAATTATGCAAAATTTATAGCATTAATAGTTCTGCTTTTTTTTTATATTTGGTTTTTTATTATCCTTAGAATGAAAAGGATGAATCTTTTTTTGTTGGAAAAAATCAAAAGTGGAGCAAAAATTTTGGATATTCGATCTCCTAAAGAATATAGTAAGTCACATTATTCGAAATCAATTAATATTCCTTTTAATAATTTATTTGCCAAAAAGGACAAATTGGGCGATTTTGAATCTCAAATAATTGTTTACGGCAAAAGTTTTAATAAGTCTTACGAGGCTAAAAAAGTTTTAAAAAGCATGGGATTTAAAAACGTGTTTGTAGCTGGTACTTTAAAAGACATGCCAGAAATTAAAAAAGAAGAAGTTGGTTGATGGCTAAGATTATTGGGATATCTGGTGGTTCTGGGAGTGGAAAAACTACAGTTGTAAGTAAGATTAGTGAGTTTATTCCAGAGTTTGTCCTTATTTCTCAAGATAATTACTATAAAAGTGTAGGCGATTATGAATATGAGTTTTCTAAGGTAAATTTTGATCATCCGGATGCTTTTGATAATAATTTGTTTTATGAACATTTGAAAAATTTAAAAAAAAATAATCCAATAGATATGCCTCTTTACGACTTTATTAATCATAAAAGGCAACTTAAAACGGTTTTAGTTGTTCCAACCCCCGTTATTATTGTTGAGGGTATTATGATTTTTGTTGAAGAGAGAGTGAGAAATTTAATAGATCTTAAGATATATATTGATACCCCAAATGATATTAGATTTATTAGGCGTTTAAGGAGAGATATTTCTAAAAGGGGACGTACTTTAGAATCAGTCATTGATCAGTATTTGAACACCACTAGATGGGGTTATTATAGGTTTATTGAACCTACCAAAGAATATGCTGATCTGATTATTCCTGAAGGAGGGCACAATGATAAAGCGCTTTATGTGCTTTCAACGTTTCTTAAGTCTTTAAGTAAAGAAGGACTAGATTTTATTTAAATTAATGATATCGGATAATAGTCTATTTCAATGTAAACAGTACTTGTCGTTTTAACTTCTTCTCTTGTTTTGGTAATTAGTTTTTCAAGTAAGCTGTAAGATTTTGACAAGTATATTATATTATATCTGTAATTTTTAGATATTTTCTTCATAATAGCTTCTGATGGACCCAAGTGTTCAATCCCTTCTTGCAAAAATTCTTTAGATTTTTCAAAAAATTCCCAACATTTTTGTTTGGCAGATTCTTCATTTTTGCCTCTAAATATTATTCTAATAATTTTGTTAAACGGAGGATAATTTAATTTTTTTCGTATATCTAGCTCTTGTTCGTAAAATTGTTCATATTGATTCTTATAAGCATATTTTATTGCATAATAATTGGGATTTTTTGTTTGTATGATAATTGTGTTATCATCTTTAAATCTTGCTACTCTTCCCATAATTTGTGAGAGTGTTGTAAAAATTCTTTCGCTGCTTCTAAAATCAGGTAGTCCTATCCCAATGTCTGCATTAATTATTCCCAGTGTTTTTATATTTTCGAAATTAAATCCTTTTGCGATGATTTGTGTCCCGATAAGTATGTCTATTTCTTTGTTTTCAAACTTTCTTATAGAATTTATATTTTCTATTTTTTTAATATCAGAATCTATTCTTGCAATTTTTGCATTTGGCAAGAATTTTTTTAATTCTTTTTCAACAAGTTGAATTCCATAGGTTTTGTATTTAATATCTTTTGATTCACATTGGGGACAATGGTTTACTATTTTTGTTTTGTAACTACAATAATGGCATAAAAGTTTGTTTTCTTTTTTATAGTAAATCAGACTAAATGAGCAATTTGGGCAACAAATTGTATGTCCACATTCGTTGCATTCTAGATTTTTTAGATATCCTCTTTTATTTATGAAAATTAAAGATTGTCTTTTTTCATTTAAACTTTTTTGTATACTGTATAATAGTTCTGATGAAATTGTGCTAGGCTCTTTTTTCATATTTATTATTTTTATATCTTCTATTTTGCTTTGAGAGTATTTGTTTTGCATTATTATTTTTTTTATTTGATTATGTTTCATTGCGTAGTATGCTTCAAGAGAAGGAGTTGCGCTTCCCATTATAAATTTAGCATTAAATTTTTTTTGCAAAAAAAATGATATATGTCTTGAGTGAAATCTTGGAATATTTTCAGATTTGTATGTAGTTTCGTGTTCTTCATCCATAATTATTAATTTTAATTTGGTAAAAGGCAGCATTAGTACACTTTTAATGCCAATAACAACCAGACTTTCCCCATTTTTGACTTTATTCCATATTAAATTTTTATTAGAATTTGGAACCTTAGAGTTATATTCATAAATTTTGTTGTGTATATTTAATGCAGATTTTATTCTTTTTGTTATTTGATATCCTAATGATATTTCAGGAATTAAAAAAAGTACTTGTTGTTCTAGTGTTAAGTAATATTCACACAATTTGATAAATATTTCAGTTTTTCCAGATCCAGGTATTCCAAAAAGGTAAAAAACATTAGTTTTTTCTGATCCAATAATTTCTTTGTAAATATTTTGTTGTTCGTTGTTTAGTTGAAGGCAATTTTTATGATCTAGATACGAATAATCATCTATTGAAGGCAATGCTTGATTTTTTTTAGATTTCAAATTTTTGGGTAATCCAAAGAATAAAGTTTCTCCAAATCCTGCAAATGTTTTTTTACTAATCCAATGTGCTAAATTAATATTATGTTCTGTTATTATCTTAGTTTTATCTATTATTTTAATAATTTCTTTTATTTTGAATTCAAATTTTTCTTTAAATTCGTTTTCAAAATATTTTTTAATAATTATTCCAATTTTATTCGAACCATTAAAATTAACCATTACTCTTATTCCAATTTCTAGATTCAAGTTGAACCTATAGAAAAAAAGTTTATTTAAAGGAATATTTATTGCAATTTCATAGTAATAAGTTGGGTGACAGTGTTCAACCATATTTTATTATGCCTTTTATTATTTTTAAATCTTGCCATATTTCTTTTTTTAATTCCGGATTTTTTATTTGATTTGTAGGAAGATATGTAAAAACCAATGGAATGCCTTTAAATCTTAATTCTATTCCTCTTACAATTTGAATTCTTAATGGTTGATTTAGAAAAAAATCTATTTCTTCGCAAGATAAAATTGCTTTAGGGTTTTTGTTGCTGATTTCTAAGTTAAGTGATTCAATAGTATCTATTATTTTATAATTTTGTATGTTTATGCTTTTGCACCATTTTGTTACAATATCTTTCGAAGGTTCATTGAGATGATTTTTGTTTAGATATATTATTATATAATTGCTGGTATTGCTGCTGCTTTTTTCTTGTAAGCTATTACTTGATAATAGGTTTTTTAAATTTTCGGTTTTTACAAGTGCTTCTGCAGGTTTTTTAGTATTTTCATTTTTTTGATAAATTTTAATATTTTTAGCTTTTTCTATTTTTTGTTTAATCTCAATATCTATTTTTTCAAAATTTTCTGTAATTTGGCCTTCGACATTGTTTTTCAATATTTTAAGTAAAAAAAGTTTTTTATTCAAAATATTGTTATTCATAGTAAACCCTATCTAAAAATAAAGCATTTGCAGGTGCAGTTGTTCTTGCAAGGTTTCTATTTTTTGATTTTAGTATTGTTTCAAAAGTAGAAATTGGTTCATTTTTTATTTCGATATCTAACATTGTTCCTATTATTGATCTTACCATTTTCCACAAAAAGGAAGATCCTATTATTTCGAAAATAATATATTTTCCTTGTTTTTTAAACTTGGCAAAATATATATGCCTAAGTTTGGATTTGCTTTTATCTTTTATGCATGAAAATGTGGTAAAATCATGTTTTCCAATTAATATTTTAGCCATTTCGTTTAAATTGCTAATATTAAGTTTTTTATTTACACGATGAGCTTGATAACCTTCCCAAGGATAGTAATTGTCGCTGTTTAATATGCAGTAACTATATTTTCTTTTTTTAGCGTTAAAACGTGGATGAAATGAATTTTTAACATACTTTAGTTTTAGTATTTTTATACTATTTTTTAATAACATTGAATTTAAAGCTTTTATTAGATTGTTTAGCTGAATATTGCTATCCATACTAAAAGTTATTATTTGTCTTTTTGCGTGAACCCCTTTATCTGTTCTTCCAGATGAATAAATCTTTATTTTTTTTTTGGTGATTTTCATCAGAGCTTTTTCAATTTCGCCTTGAACCGTAGGCTTTGTTGGTTGTATTTGAAATCCATGGTACATATACCCGTCATAAGCTATTTCAGCTAATATTTTTTTCATTTATTTATTTAAGATTTTTCATTTCCTTTGATATTTTGAAGTAAACTTCTTTGATTTTGTCTAAAAGTATCGATGGCTTTTCTTTTGAAGATTTGCCCATTCCCGCTATTTTAGAAAGAGTGGTTTTTATGTCATTTAATTGTTTGTATCTGTATTCCTTATTGTCTTTATTTCCATAAAAGTATTCTAGAAGGCCTGATAAGTAGAGAACACTGTCATAACCATAATTTTTATCTGTATCTGGACCAAATATGGTTGATAAACTAATAGGCTCTGAATTGTCTTTATCTTTTTCGATAACTAATTTATAAAGATATGCAGCTTTGTGGTAAAATATTTTTTGAAGATAATTATAGTTTTTATTCGGCTCTTCTTTTTCAAGGTCTTCAAATATCCAGGCGGCTCTTATTGCTGATTTTGCTTGATTTAAAGTGGGATTATGATTTTTTTCAAGATGCTCATAACATAGCATGGCAAGAATATAGCTTGCAGCTCCTTCTTTTAATGTTCTAGATTTGTTGAAGTTGATCGAGTCATCAAAAATTTCATTTATTTTTTTTCTTTCAGATTTTTTATTTTGTAAAATTTCTTTTTTGTTTTTAGGAATTGAATTAAATTCGCCTGGGAATGTTGCAAAATAGCATTTTGGACATACTGTTATAGAATATATTCTAGGATAAATATTCCCATATTTGTCGTTTTTTACATATTCTCTTTTTAGATCAATTTTTAATTTTCCAGCTATTAATCTGCTACTTCCTGTCAAAAGTTCTTCTTTTTGAAATCTAAAAGAGCATATAGGACATTCAGTTTTTTCTTTTGTAAAATATGATATTTTTTTCATGAATTAACTCTCTACCATTACAAATGCAATAGCGTACTCCTTTTCATGGGATATTGTTAGGTATAGTTTTAAATCCATTTTTATTGCAAATTTTTCAATTTCATTATGCAAACAAAATTTTGTATTTCCTTTTAAAGATTTTATTACCTCAATATCTTTAAGCCCATAATGCATTTTATTTTGCAACAGTGGGGTTAACGCTTTAATTAAAGATTCTTTAGCTGCAAATTTTCCAGCTAAACTTTCCATAATTCTGTTGTTCCCTTTTAATTTAAAACTTTCAATTTCCTTATGAGTAAAGAATCTTTCCATTTTCTTTTTATTTTCTAAAAAACTTTTAAATCTTTTAACTTTTATTATATCACATCCTATTGACTTCATGGATTGATCTCTGGTTTTTCAATTATTTCCAATTTTATTTTTTTGGGTTCATAATCATATATTTCTGTTTCATTAATATTTTCTTTAAGAAGTATATTTGCGGTAATGTTGTAAATCCCGGGAGTTTTTATATCTGCTAAATCAAAAGCAAGGCTTATGTTTTGATTGCTTATATGAGTTTTAATTTGATTTTCAGAAAGCCTTGTTTTTATTTTTACAAACATTTTGCTTTCCAAGTTTATTATTTTTTCTTTATCTTTAATCTCAAGACCATTTTTTAGATTATTAAAAATAATATTAGGAGATTTTATTGTTGTGTTGGAATACTTTTTGTTTAAATAAATATTGATTACTGCATGACTTTTTTCAAACATAACTAGAGGATTTGGAGGAACTACCTCAAGGTAATCCGATACAAATAGGGTTCTTGTATCAAACTCTTTTACATTGGTTTGGATAGTGTTTATTTTTTTGAGCTCTTGTTCAGGCCCATATACTAATAGATGTTCAGGTAATATATTGTATTTTGCAATAAAATATTCTCCTTTACCATCTTTTTCTATAAGTTTAAACTTGGGCTCTATTTTAACTAATTTAGAAATTTTATTATCAAGATTTAGCAAAACATTTGTTTTTGAAAGTTTATATTCTGCAATTTGTATTGAGTTAAGGTTTTTTATTTTTATTGGCAGCTTGTATTTTCCAGGAATCTTTATTTTTGACGCTTCAATAAATAATATTATTTTATTTAGATCAAGGTACTTTAAGTCATCTTTGTTGACTTTTATTGTAATCTTAACTTTATTAAAATCGGGAATTTTTCCAAGGGCTATTTGATCATTTAAGATAATTTTGAATTCTTTTTCAGTTGTTATTGATTCTATTTTATTAAAATGAAACGCTACAAACATTAGAATAGCTATTAAAATGGAAATAGCTTTATTTTGCCAATCATCAAATAGTAACTTTATTATATTTGTTATTTTTTTGCCTATTTTCATTATGTGTTACTCTATTAGCTCGAGATTTAATTTATTTCTAATTTCATTTAAGCTTAAATTGTACTCTAATTTTGCATTGATTGTAATAGAAATAGATCCAGTCTCTTCAGAGGTTATTATTGTTATTGCATCAGAATTTTCAGAAATTCCAAGACCCGCTCTATGTCTTGTTCCAAATGTTTTGCTGATAGAGTCAACATTAGATAATGGTAAAAATGAGCCCGCATATTTTAATTTATTTTTACTAATTATTACAGCCCCATCGTGAAGAGGAGTTTCGCGTTCAAATAGTGATATTAATAATTCGCTAGATATTAGTGCGTCAATTTTAGTCCCTTTATTTATTATTTGTTCCAGTTGTATTTTTTTTTCGATGCATATTAGGCTGCCAGATTTGTTTTCAGACAGGTGTTTAACTGCTTTTAGGATTTCAGAAATAACTTTTAAAGTTTCTTCTTTTTTATTCGAAAGCTTAAAAGCTAAATTGAAATTTCCCATTTGCATTATTATTTTTTTTATTTCTTGATTAAAAAGTATGACTATTGCTATTGGCAATATATTGGCTATATAATTTAATAGCCAGCTAGTAGTATGGAGATTTAAATAATATGAAATAATACCTATAGAGGTAATAATCAACATTCCTTTTAGTAGATTTGTAGAATAAGAATTGATTACGTTTTTGTATATGTAGTATACCAATATGCTAATTAAGCTTAGATCTAAAATTCTTGAGAAAGTATCTTTTATTTGATTAAAATCATTTATATCTATCACAAATTTTTACTCATTGTTAAAGCGCTGTACTTATAATCTATATTAGTATAATATAAAATGTATAAATAAACACAGTTTGTAATTATATTATAATTACAAAATTAAATTAAATTGTTTTTAAATTTATGAATGAAAGAGAAAATATTGTAGCTTTAATATTTGATTTTGACAATACCCTTATTTATGGCAATATGCAGCAAGTGTTGTTTAATGAGTATTGCGTTGATTCTTGTTCTTTTTGGAAAGAAGTTGAAAGCTTAGAGTATGTTTACAAGCAGAACGGTTATAATATAATTTCTAATGAAATGATATATTTATCCCATTTCTTAACCTATGTAAGAGAGGGGTTTTTTAATGATTTGAATAATAGAGTATTATTCAAATTAGGCGCTAAGTTAAGATTTTTTGAAGGGGTTATTGATTTATTTGACGAGATATCTGAAATAAATAAGAGGTTGGAAAATAATAATTCGCAAGTTAAAATTTATATCGTTTCGAGTGGATTTAGACAAATGATTTTGGGAAGCAAAATTGCTCCTTATGTTAGCAAGGTGTGGGCATGTGAGTTTATAGACTCTTATTTGATGCCTTTTTATGAATTTAGAGATGAAAAATTTTCTAAAAATAAAGTTTTAAGCAGTGTTTGTTACTTTGTAGATCATACAATAAAAACCAGGGTTATTTTTGAAATTAATAAAGGGTCTTATGAAAAGATTAATGAGAGAGTGCCAAAGAACAAAAGACAAATTCCTTTTAAAAATATATTTTACATTGCAGATGGATTTAGTGATATTCCTGCATTTGAAATCCTAAATAATATTTTGAAGCACTGTAAAAATACCTTGACAGTGTATCATAAAAATGATACACACGCAAAAAAATTGTTTTATGAAAATAGAGTGGGAGATTTTGCTGAGGCCAATTATAGTAAGGGTACCAAGCTTTATAACTGGATAATGGAGAAAATTTGCTTAAGCGTGTAATTTATTTAATTTGTTTTTGTTTAGTTTGATTAAAGCGATAAAAAAAACGAAAAGAGGGAATATGTTTAAAGATTTAAATACAAATCCAGGGTTAAAACCCTGGAGAATAGAATCTGTTTTTTATTGTATTGTTATAGTTTTAATATTTATTGGGGCTTTTAAAATAGCAGAAGCTGTATTTAAACCTTTGGCTATTTCCATAGTGTTGGGATTTTTAGTTTATCCCGTTTATACTTTTTTGGCAAGATTTAAAGTTCCAAAATTTTTAATAGTTTTTCTTATATTTTTTTTATTATTTTCTTTTTCTTATTTGATTTTTAGTTTTGTTTATTACAGTGTTAGTGTTTTAATGAGCCAATTGCCCTACTATCAAAATCAATTGGCATTTATTATGAAAGATGTTCTTAGCCGCTATAAAGTTGATAGTTCTGTTATTAATGATATGAATTTTTCTGAATACATTTATCCTTTTTTAACAAGAGCTTCTAATGAGATTATTGGATTTACAAGTAGTTTGGTAGTAGTCTTTTTGTTGCTGTATTTTTTGCTTTCAGAAATACATGTTTTTGGAATAAAGCTTGATAAAGCTTTTAAAAAGCCAGTATCTACTAGATTTATTGAGGCTTTAGATACGATTAATAATCAAATTGGTAAATATTTAGGGATAAAAATTTTTGCGAGTTGCTTAACGGGTATTTTAGTGTTTATTGGATTAACTTTGTTTGGACAAGACTTTCCTCTTGTTTGGGCAGTTCTTACTTTTGTTTTTAATTTTATCCCCAGCATTGGATCTATATTAGCTGTCTTTTTTATTGTAATAACATCTTTAATCCAATTTTATCCAAATTTAAATATAGTGCTTTATATTTTTATATACAATACTTCTGTTCAAATGTTGATTGGAAATATTCTTGAGCCAAAAATGCAGGGAGAAAGACTTGACATTTCGCCATTTTTACTTTTGTGTTTTTTGTTTTTTTGGGGATGGCTTTGGGGCATTGTTGGTCTTTTAATCGCTTATCCTTTTACTGTTATTGTAAAGGTAATAGTTGATAATGTTAGTTGGTTGAAGTCTTTTTCTGTATTTTTAGGTGGTTCTGAAATTTTAAGCAATATTAACCATGTTTCAGGCGAAGATAAGGAGATTTGATTTTGAAAAGAAAAATTATGCTTACAGGAGATAGACCCACCGGTGCTCTTCATTTAGGACACTATGTAGGATCTGTAGTAAATCGGTTAAAATTTCAGGAAGAGTATGAAACATATTTTATTATAGCAGATTTGCATACTTTGACTACAAAGCCTGATTTAAAAAGCGTTAATACAATATCTTATAATGTTAGAGAAATGGTTTTAGATTATCTTGCTTGTGGGATTAATCCCGATAAGGTTAGTATATATTTACAATCAGCCATACCCGATCTATTCGAGCTTCATTTGATATTTTCAATGATTGTTACTGTTGCGCGTTTGCAAAGGATTCCAAGTATAAAAGACATGAGTATTGCGGCCGGACTTAAAGAGATCCCTTATGGTCTTTTGGGATATCCTGTTCTTATGAGTTCAGATATTTTAATGGCAAAAGCAAATTTAGTTCCCGTTGGGCGTGACAATGAATCTCATATTGAATTTGCAAGAGAACTTGCAAGAAGATTTAATCATTTGTACAAAAACAATTTTTTCCCAATACCCGAATCTGTTTTCACAGATTCTCGTCCTTTAGTGGGTATTTATGGTAAAAATAAAATGAGCAAGAGCCTTGATAATGCAATTTTTTTAAACGATGATGAGGAGTTGCTAGAAAGAAAAATTATGTCTATGTATACAGATCCAAATAGAATAAGGGCAGATATTCCCGGCAATGTTGAAGGTAATCCTGTTTTTATTTATCATAATATTTTTAATAGTAACCATGAAGAAGTCGAAGATCTCAAAAGTAGGTATAGGAGGGGCAAGGTAGGTGATGTTGAGGTTAAAAAGAAGTTGTTTTTAGCTTTGAACAGCTTTTTAAAGCCAATCAGAGATAAAAGAAGTTTTTATGAAGCAAAAAAAAATAATTTCATTAATGAAATTATTTTTGATGGTACTAACAAGGCAAGGCTCATTGCAAATAAAGTGGTAAAGGATGTTAAAGATTTAATAGGGCTTTCAAAAACTTGGAATGGAATAAAATATAGTGTTGAAAAAATAAAAAATGAAGAATGAAAATTGTTGATTTTATACTAAATTTATAAAGTAGTAGTATGTAACTTATTATTCAAATCAAACAATATTTATTAATTATTATGGTAGATTATTTGCCTTTTTTATTAATTTTTTATTAAATTCTAGCAACTTGAATAAAATGTCTTTTTTTGTATAAATAACCTCGCTGAGCACTCTTGTTACTGGTTCTGTTTTTGAAATTCTCATCCATAAAGTTGCAACAATTTCTTTATTAGTTTTTAACAATACCTTTAATCCTCCTGAGGCGTCTCCCGTTCTAGTTTTAGATTGTCTTTTGCCCTCATAGTTAATGATTTCATAATCAACTATTGATAATTCTTGAAATAATTTATTGCTTTTTATCTCTTTAGTTAATAAATTTTCATAATTGCTTTTTAAAATTTCTTGATTTTCTATTTTGAGATTCTTTAAATTGGCCTTTTTGGATGATACTATTACATTGCTATAAAAATTTGTTGTATTTAAAATATCTTTTAAGCTGTATTTTTCTTTATAGAGATTTTTAGACAATTTACACCATATTTGATAAAGTTCTTTCATTTTTAATAATTTTACAATACTAAGTAGAGTAGTAATCGGATCTCTTACCCTTGAAGGATGTATTATACAACCCCCATTTGATCCCTCTCCTAAGATTTTTACAATCAATCCTTGAGATCTTAAATCATCCGCCATTTCCGTTAGATTAGCCTCTCCAACTTCTACTCTATAAACTTTGGCGTTGAAAAAATTTGCAATTTTTTCAATATTTAGAGATGTTGCATCATTGGTCACTATGGCTATATTATTTTTTATTCCTGTATAATAAAGGTAGCTAAGCTCTGAAATTACTACAAGTGCAAATATTTTTTGTGCTTCTATGATATTTGTGGTGTTTGTCGCTTTGTCTATAAACACCAAATTGCCCCTATCTCCATCACAGTCCGGTACATACCCCAACTCAAAAGAATTGTCTTTTATGTATTTTTTTTGGAGCAGCTTTCTACATTCGTTTAAAGATTTTCCTTCAGGAATAATATTGTGCTTAAAAATACCTATTTTGTCATTATGTATTTCTATTTTCAATCCCAAAGATTTTATCAATTCTTTATCTATTGAATTGATTCTAGAACTTCCATTCATTTCAGCTATTATCCCAATTGGATTTTTTAGTATTCTTTTTTTTAATTTTTCGATATTTTTATTATTAATATCGTTTTCATATGCTATTTCATGTATTAATGATTTATATGCTTCGTAAGATTGGTGTTTATTTTTTTTTTCTGATATTATTGTTTTGTTATAATATTCTAAGTAAGATTTATTTTCATCAAATTTGCTTAGAGTATGAATTAAATTATTTATCAACTTTTTATTTTGACTATTATTTTTAATTTCTTTTATTATTTCATGAATTTTTGCAGAATTTAGTACGCCACCATCCCTTAATCCTATTTTTATTCCATTGTAACCCGTTGGGTTATGGCTTGCAGAGATATAAATAAAGCCCTTGGAATCTTTACTGTTTTTTGTACAAGCCAAAATCTCAGTTATTGGAAGTATCCCAAAATACTTAATTTTTTCTTTGTTTGTTATTAATATTTTTATTGCTATTTCTGCAATAATGTTACCAGTTGGTCTTGAGTCTAGTCCCAATCCAATATAGGGCTTGGATTCATTTTTAAAATAATTTGATACTGTGAAGATTATTAGCGCTATTAGTACTTTATCCTCATTGCTTATTTCATTTTCTATTGAATCTTCATTTTTTGATTTTGCAAAAATTTTTCTAAATCCCGAAGGAGAAAATATCATCTCATCAAGAGCTTTTTTAAAATTTTTTGTGTTAAGTGAATATTGTTTAAGCATATAAATTTCTTCTCATTGATATTTTAGTCATATTATTGCTATAATGGTCAATAATATGCTTATTTATTTATTATACTTAAAAAATCTGTTTTTTTGCTCATATTAATAAGCTTGATTTTAAGGATTTTAGTTTTTACTTATGAATTTTAAAGTTGACAAAATTTTTTCTGAAATGATACTGAAAAAACTTAATTCTGGTGAGATAGGAATTAATAATTTTGAATCCATTAAATATTTTCCCAGTGATAATCATGAAAATATTTTTAATATTTCGGATGAGATTTTGAATTTTAAGTTTAAAAAAGATTTAGTTGAAGATAATTTAAAAAAATATTTTCATGATTTTTCTAAATTATTGTGCTGGGAAGAGAGTGATTATTATATTTTTTCTTCTTATGATCTTGAAAATTTGGGACTACTTCTTTTCCCATATCTTTCTTTTGGAATCTTAAATGGGGGTTCTGCAACAAGCTATTTTGATTTAGTTAAAAATAGAAGTTTAAATGAAGATTTGTATACGCTATATGAATCCAAAATACTTGAATTTAAAGAAAAATTTGGAAAATTTCCAAAGGGTATAACCCCAGCTTATATTAACAAAGACGGTAGTTTTGGATTTTCATTTTTGGCTTTGAAAATTAGACACCTTTTAATGGTTGCTCAAAAATACAAGTCTTTTTATGGTAAAATGATTAAACCCTCAATATTTCAAATGACTAATTGCAAGACGGATGAATTTATTTCAAAATTTTTAGATGATTTATTTGTAGATGATTTGATTAAAAGTGTAAATTTTTGCAATCTTAAAAAAGAAGATATTTTTACAGCTGTCCAACCTTTAGTTTATTGTTATGAAAAATTGAATAACTCTAATTATCAATATTTTGCCCTTAAGAATAATAAAAATGATAATTCTATTTTAGCTTTGCCTGCAGGTCATGGTCAAAATTTTAAAATTTTAAAAGATATTTATTTACAGCTTTATGAATCTGGAAAAAGATTTATATACATTGGCAATGTTGATAATATGGGCTTTACAATTAATTTTAAAGCCCTTGCTTTAATGGCTTTGACCAATTGTTCTTCTGGTTTTGAATTTAGTTTTAAAAGTAAGACAGATTTTAAGGGAGGGGTATTAGCAGTAAATGGTGATAATCGTTTAACTTGCGTTGATATTGGTGGGGGGATTTCTTCAAAAATTATACAAGATTTTGAGAATAAGGGTAATAAATTGTTATTTAATTGTGCTACGGGGCTTTTTAATTTAGAGTATTTGATAAAAAATATTGATGAAATAATAGAAAAAATGCCGATTAGAATTATAGAACAGGATAAAGAGGTTGGTAAATATGTTTCGGTTGAGCAAATAACGTGGGAAGTATTAAAATTAATGGAAAATCCATTAATTTTAACGGTTGACAGAGGTAAAAGATTTCTTCCTGCAAAGTTATTTATTGATATGCTGCTTAATAGTAATTATTTTGAAAATAAGAGGCATGAATATTATTTTAGGAATAGAGTTGATGAGTCTGATTCTATTAAAGATTTGGATTGCTCTCTTTCTGCTTTGTTGTCAAAAGACTATGGTTTATTTAGTGGGTGCTGTAGATGGTCTTTTTGAAATCTTTATTTTTTGTTTTTTTTTGTTTGCATTTATTTGCAATAGAATCTTTGCCAGAAATAGATTATGAATATTTTAACAAGGATAAATCAGATCTTGTAGATTTAAGGAAATTTTTAGGTGAATTCGATTTTCAAACCATTTTAAAAGATAGAAGCTTATTTATTGGAATTAGAAATTTAACAAATTTTAAAAATGCCCAAGAACTTGATACCGATAATATTAATAGAATAAAAAAGATTAATCCGATTGGCATAATTTTATTTAGAGAAAATTTGAAAGATGCCGAGCAGGTGAAAAGATTGATTAATACGATAAAAAGTCATATTGGACATGATATTTTTATTGCTATTGATGAAGAGGGGGGGATAGTTAGTAGAGCTAGTGAAAATAAAAAAATGGGAGTTTATAATTTCCCAGCTATGGAGTATATAGGCAGCGTTAAAGATTTGCATCTTATTTATAAAATTGGTGAAGTTCTTGCTAAGCAGTTGCGTAGACTTGGTATTAATTTAAATATGGCTCCAGTTGCCGATATAAAGTTTACACCACATACCCCTTTGTTAAATAGAACATTTGGAGGATATTCAGCTTATAATATTGGACTTATGGTAGAAGCTTTTATTGATGGTATGCAAAATCATGGTGTATTTTCAACAATTAAACATTTTCCTGGATTGGGGGGAACAACCATTGATACGCATAAATATGTGGCGTTTTTGCCATATAGCAAAAGTTTTTTAATGTTAAATAATTTTGTGCCGTTTGTTTTTGGTAGAGCTGCTAAGTTTATCATGATTGGCCATGTAAATGTTCCTAAAATTTCTAAAGATATAACTAGCATGTCTAAAAGTATTGTTAATATTATAAGAGAAAATTTAAATATTACTAGTATTATGATGACAGATTCTTATGATATGGGTGCAATCACGAGAACTTTTTCTAATATTAAAAATGCTATTAAAAAGTCTTTAAATTCTGGTATAAATATAGTCCTTATTCCTTAGATTGCTTTAAAGAGTGGTTTTTAGTTTTTGACATGTTGTTTTTTAGATAAAAATAATAAAAATGGTTAAAATTTTTTCATGTTATAAATTTATGAATATAAACGATAAATTGGCAGTTATTATTCAAAAGGTATATAGTCTTTAATATGTTCTCAAGGCTAAAAGGTATTATAGTTTTAAGAAGAAAATCAAATGTTTGCTAATTGCAGCAAATGAATTGGACTTGCGTTTGAAAAAAGTTGTGTAAAAACATATGAATAATTAGAGTGTTACAATTTAAAGACTATTTATAGTAATATTACCATAAATAGTCATTGTTGGCAGAGGCATATATAATTTATATAGTTTCTAAAATCCGATACTAGAAACAAAAGTGTCAAATTTATTAGTTTGATTTTCTCTAACGTCTTAGACCCCAAAAGTTTCCTCATATTGAATTGGATTTTTAAATCCAATTCAATATCTTAATATCTTAGATAATGCTCAGAATGTTCTTGAATTTACCTTTGCTCATAAATTGGTTTTGCTTTTATTTGGGTTTATGATATTGCTTTTAATATTTGGCATTGTTCCATCTGGTTGGTGGATGCAAGAAATGACGATGTTATACCTTGGGGTTGCTATTGTAGCAGCCTTTTATTTGTAGATTGGGTGAATCTGAAATGTGGGATGCCTTTGCGAAGGGTTCAGAAAGTCTAATAACAGCATCCCTCATTATTGGGCTTGCTAGAGGTGTAATGATAGTATGTGAGGACGGTTTGATTATAGCTCCGATATTAAATGCCGCTACTAATCTTTTGTATAATCTTCCAAGACCCCTTTTTGTCATTTTGAATGAAATTATTCAAGTAGTTATAGGATTCGTTGTTCCATCTTCATCAGGTCATGCTAGTTTAACTATGCCAATAATGGCTCCACTTGCTGATTTTTTGTTGATGCCAAGGTCTTCGGTTGTTATAGCTATGCAAACTTCATCCGGACTTATTAATATTTAATAACGCCCACAAGCGGAGTTATAATGGCTGTATTGGGTATATCTAAGTTGAGTTATGGCACTTGGTTTAAGTTTGTGTTACCATTATTTATTATTGATTTTTTTTATTTCTATTTTAGTTATTATAGCCAACATTTATTTGAGTTTTTAGTTGAGAATTTTTTATAGCTTGGAAATGTTACTTGTAAAAGGAAAGTCAATGGGTAAAAAATGATATTAGAAAAGCTTAATTTTGCTGAGATAGGAATTAATAATTTTTAAGCCATTAAATATTTTCTTTTGTGATAATCATGAAAATATTTTTAATTGTATAGAATTATAGGAGAAGGATAAAGAGGTTGGTAAATATGTTTCGATTCATAAAATAACCTCTGTCAAGCATTAAAATTAATGAAAAAACCATTAATTTTAATGCTTGACAGAGGTTATTTTATGAATATAGAGATTCCTAGATCTAAAAGAATAAATTCTTTAAAAGAAGTTGATAATTTGGAGTAAATGCTGTAGTTATTGGGTATGAAATCAATTTCAAATTTTAAGGTAATTATTGGAAGAATTGGATACAGAAAGGCATTAGTTGTTTTTCCTACAAATATAGTAGTTCTTAGAGTTAAATTGACTTGAGTTCCAATAAAGAATTTTATAGTAAGTGTGTCGGTTGAAATTGAATATTTAACAATGTAAATAGTTAGGGCTAAGTTAAAATAAGTATTTGAAACAAAATCTTCATTTGTTGGTATAGTAAAAAAATTTATGGGACTAAACTGTATTTCTATCCATTCATTATAAGATGTCAATATCCCGATAAAGGCCATGTATTTATATGTTTCATTGTAAAAGATAGGATTTATATAGTTATGGTAAATTATACCCATTCTCATCTTTTTTTTTATTATATCCTCTTTAGGGAATTCCCAGCTAGAAGTATTTAATTTATTTTGAAGAGAAAATAAATTAATATTACACATTAATAAAAAGATTTGTAAAATAACAATATATTTCATTCAGTATAGTTTAGTATAGTATAAATGCTTATATATTTAAATATATAAGCATTTACGATTTTGCAATTTACTAGTATTTTGGAGATTCCTATATGTTTTAGGTTTGCATTAATGTATGCCTTAGTTAGAGATGTAAATTTTTGTAAGGTTCCTTTTATGTGCATCAACGGACAGTAATCTATTTTTGTCTAATTTTTAAGTGAGTTTTAGGTTAATCTTTTTTGGAGGCAAATGTCTATACTAATTAAAAATTATAT